>JAFKFP010000162.1 GCA_017308185.1 bacterium
GCATCGCAGCGACCGGGAGCGTGCTGCTGCGCGGCGATACAGCATCGCGGCGTCCGATCCTCGGCGCCCGTCGCGTCGTCATCCGCCTCGACCCGGCAAGTCTCGTGCGGTACCCGTCGGACTTGGTGGATCAACTCGGCGACGGCGAAGCGCTCTTTCTGACCGGCGCCAGCCGCACCGCCGACATCGAGAAGAACCTCGTGCGCGGGATCCACGGCGCCGAGGAGATGGTCGTCGTGCTCGGGCCGCACAGGTAATCTTTATAGGGGTTGTGAACGTGGCGTGAAGCGGAGTGCCCTGCTCAAATACTTGAGCGCCCACGACGTCATATTGAGATGCGAAGGTGGCAACCACCACTCCATCTGTGAGCACGCGATGACGCGTCAGTCGGCCGCGGTCCCACGCCATCCGAGATTCGGCTGCACACGGTCCGCAAGATTTGCCGCGAACGCGGAATCGCCCCACCGCTAGGGGGCTGCCAGGCCACTGCCTTCCGCGTCCACACCTTCGTCCTCATCCTCCAGCCATGCCTCCATCAGCGGCACGTTTGCCGCGTCCGGGCACTGCTCACGCCACGGGCAGAAGCCACACTGGCTGCCCGGGTTCGCCTCGAACTCCGTCATCTCCCGCAGCCGTTTCGCGAAACCGCCAAGGAAGCGCAGTGTCGCCACCGCGTCATCGCGTGTGAGAACGCGCACACGTTTCGTGCCGCTGCGAAGGTTCCACCCGATGGTTGTCACCGGTATATCCTTCTTGATCTGGCGCGAGGTGCGCACGATGAGGTGGTAAATGTCGAGTTGCTGGTCAGTCTTCTCGCCCTCGTCCCACTTGCCCGTCTTCCAGTCGATGAGCTGCCATGTGCCATCGTTCAGATGGTCGACGCGGTCGACTGCCGCCCAGGCACGCACCTGGTAGCGGCCGGTCTGCGCTTCGCACTTCAATTCTGCCCACCGTTCTGCCGAATCGATGGTGTTATGCGCCTCAATGCCACGTTCGAGAAACAGCACAGCCTCGTCGTGTGCCGCAGTGCCCGGGCCCGCGCATTCGTGGATGTCCATGCGCAGGTAGGCATCAAGTTCCGCGCGTGCGTCCTCTGGGTTGCCGGTTAGGCACAGCTTGCGCAGCGCGCCATGTACGCCGTTGCCGACGATGTTCGCCGGCGTCCGCTCTTTCTCCTGGGGCTGGTCCCGGCCACTGAGGTACTGGAACCAGTACCACTTGCGGCAGGTCTCGAAGCGGTTGAGCTTGCTATAGGTGATGGTGGGATAGCTGGTAGCCATGGTCGTCGCATCCTAGCAGAACATGTGTGCGGGCGACACCAACACGCAAGTATACTGGCCTCTAGCACGCGCCCCTGGAGGTGTTGCATGACCGTTATCGATTGGCTGTTGGATGGTGATGCGGCCATCCGCTGGCAAGTTATGCGAGATCTCACCGATACGCCCGATGCCGAAGTCGCGTCCGAGCGCGCCCGCGTCGCGCGGGAAGGCGCGGGGGCTACGCTGCTCTCGCTGCAAGCATACGATTGCAAGTGGGGCGGGGCCGAATGTAAACACAACACCTGGGATTCGACCATGCACGCGCT
>JAFKFP010000163.1 GCA_017308185.1 bacterium
GGCCGCGAAAGTGTCGGCACGCCGGAGGAACGCCGCCTGATCGAGCGCATATTCGCGCATGACGCCGTGGCGGCGCCGCTCCGCAAGGCCGATTTTGCTGACGATCCCTTCTTCGACATCGGGCTGGCGACACCGGAATTCCAGAATCTCGCTCGACGCTTCCAGAACGAGATTTTCGCCCGCTTCGAAGATTTCGCCAAACGCGAGATGAAGGACGGCCTGCCTCTTCTCATCTCAGGCGGCTGTGGATTGAACTGCGACTGGAACAGCCAGTGGCGTAATTCCGGCCTCTTCGCCGACACCTTCGTGCAGCCTTGCGCCAACGATTCCGGCTCGGCGATCGGCACCGCGGCCGATGCGCAGTTCCACCTGACCGGCAATGCCAAGATCGAATGGACGGTCTATACGGGGGAGAATTTCGTCCACGACGAGGCCGACCTTTCAGGTTTCGAGGCACGGCCCTTCTCGGATACGGAGATCGCCGACCGGCTCGCAGCCGGAGCCGTCTTAGCGTGGGTAGAGGGTCGTTACGAGATCGGGCCGCGCGCGCTTGGCAATCGCTCGCTGATCGCCGCACCTTTCACGGCGGAAACTCATACTCGCCTGAACACGATCAAGAAGCGTGAGGGTTTCCGCCCCATCGCGCCCATCGTCATGGAGGAGGAATTTGGCCGGCTCTTCGAGAATCACGGTCCGAGCCCGCATATGCTCTATTTCCAGCGCGTTCTGGACGCCGAGCTGAAGGCTGTCACCCATGTCGACGGTTCGGCGCGCGCGCAGACTGTTTCGGTCACCGACAATCCGCGCATGCATAGGCTGCTGTCCGCTTTTCGCGACAGGACCGGATTCGGCGTGCTCTGCAACACGTCGCTCAATTTCAACGGCAAGGGCTTCATCAACCGGCTGTCGGACCTCGCCCGCTATGCGAGGGAAACGGGGCTGGACGGCTTTGTCGTCGGCGAGACGTTCTATCGAAGGACGCACCCGACCTGAGGAAATGGCATGATCCTCACCGCGCCAGGCGCAGGATCACATTCTCCACCGTGCCGGCCACGTGCTCATAGCCAAGCCTCGCCAGCTCGGCCAGGCAGTCCCGCTCCCAGCGATCCCGAAGCACCGTTTCGATCATGACGGTTCCGGGCCAACCTCCGCTGGCAGTCCCGTCGAAATAGGGGAGCAGGGCGCGGTCTTCGTAGCCTTCGACATCGACCTTGACCACATCGACGCGTCCGACCTCCTGTTCCGACAGGATGTCGGCGAGCGGGCGCACGGTCACCACCATATCGGCCCCGCCCTCCGCCGCTTCGCCACCCAGGAGCGATGCGCCGCCGACATTGCCGCCCCTGTCGAAGCGCAGCGTCGCCGAGCCGGCTTCCGGCCCGGCCGCCACGTTCAGGCAACGGACATTCTCCATCCTGTTCGCCGCTTGGTTGAATTTAAGCTTGGCGAAGGTTCTGGGATGCTGCTCCAGCGCAACGACGCGCCCCCCGGGTCCGACACGCCGCGCCGCCCACAGCGCATAGGTGCCGATATTGGCGCCGATGTCGACGAACACGCCGCCATCGGCGAGGTAGGGCGCAAGCA
>JAFKFP010000261.1 GCA_017308185.1 bacterium
GGCGCGGCAGCCCGTGCCTGTCGCGGGTCGGCGCCCCGGCGTCTAGAGGATCCCGCAGCGGTTCGGTCACACCCGCGCACTTCGGGTGAACAGCAGACACCAGCACCACCGCAAGACAGCGGTGCCCCACGTTGCGGATTCGGGTCAGGTAGTGATTTCCCGCCTTAGCTGCCCACGACAGTCGAGGCCCGCTCCTCGTTCTCGCCGCCCACATCCTTGCGGCCCAGCGGCGTCCGGCTCGGCTGGTCCTTCCCCCGCAGGATCAGCCATCCACGGCCCACAGCCAGCAGCACGAAGCTCATCACTCCAACCATCGCCACCGCGGCCGGCAACTCCCACCACGCCACGGTGCGGCCGTTCGCAGCCCACAGGGCCGCAGCCGTGAACCCCACGCCGAACACGCCGCCCACGATCGCAACCGCGCGCCCCTCGCCAGAGCGGACCGTCCGCAGTTCGCCCATCCACAGCGCGATCACCGGGAAGCCTGTCGCCGTCAGGAATATCAACGCCACCGCGATCGCGAACAGCCAGCCCTGGTCTGTCGCGCCGCCCACAATGTGCAGCGCGAAGCTCGCAACGAAGATCGTGAGCGCAATCACCAGACCACGGATGGCATTCATGTTTCGAGCATACCGCGTCGAGCCCTCATCCGCTGCTCCCACCAATGGCCCCGGCCTCATGCACCCGCGCTCGGATGCCGTCCGGATCCTCGAGCGGCACGATGACGAGCTCCGTCGTACGCGTCCCCATCCAGATCCCGCCGCCCGCATCGAACGAGAACAGCGCCGCCGTATCCCAGATCGGAGTCGCTCGAAGAACAGATGTTGCTTTCGAGGGTCGTTCTGCGCCGCGTTGTGCCCTACAGGGCCCGCACCATCGCCGTCGCTACCGCCGCCGCCGTCTCCGTGCGCAGGACGTATGGCCCTAGCCTCAGTTTCAGAGCCCCGCGCCTCCTCGCCCGTTCTGCCTCCTCGGCCGTCAACCCGCCCTCCGGCCCGATCACCAAGGCGATGCGCCCCTCCGCCGGCAGGAGCGTTGCCAGTTCCAGCAGGCTCTGACCGCCCGCGTCCGCTACGATGATCGCTCCACGGTGCGCATCCAGCAGCCGCTCGAACGGAGCCGGCGGTTCGATGACCGGCACTTGCAGCCTCCGGCACTGCTCGGACGCCTCGATGGCAAGCCGCTCCCACCGCTCCATCCGCGCCTTCGAAGCTTCCCGTGTGCCCATTGTCCGCTCCGAAAGGAACGGCCGGATGATGTCTGCCCCGGCCTCCGTCGCTTTCTCAATCATCCAGTCGTATCGCTGCGGCCGCACAAGCCCACACCACGTTTCGAGGACCACCGGCGGCGCCGCCGATTGGCGGGCCACCTCGCGTACCTCCAACACCACCCGCGCACGTTCCACCGCGGCGACCTCGCTCCGCCATTCGCGGCCGTCCCCGTTGAACACCAGCACCTCATCGCCCTGGCGTACGCGCATGACCTTCGCCAGCCGCTGCGCCTGCTCCCCATCGACCGCGAGCCGCCCGGCAGTCAATTTTCCCCCAATGTAGAGTCGCGGAACGTGGTGCACGCTCGAATTGTAGCGCGCGCCAGCCCCGCCCGATTCAATGCCCGATCGCCGGCATCTCCACGAAGTCGTCATCGTCACCGGCCAGGACCGCCCCTCGTGGCCGCATACTGGGCGCCGCGTCTTTGTCGCGAATGAGCAGCGCCACCACAATGCCCACGATCGTCATCGCGACCGCTGCAAGGAACGCATCGTGGAATGCGGCGAACGCCGCATCGCGCACCGGGGCCGGCATCTGCGGCCCGAGCGCCCCGCCGTGGTGCGCGAGGCGGTTCGCCAGCACCGTCGCACACACCGCGACCCCCAGGCTTTGCCCAACCATCTGCGCCGCGCTGAAGAGCGAACTCGCGCGCCCCGTATCCTCGTGCCGGATGGTGGCGAACGTAGCAGCCTGCAGCGAAACGAGGATCATGCCAAAGCCGCACCCCCGCAGCAGCATGATGATGCGGATCTCCCACTGGCTCGTGCCGGCATCAATCAGCGCCAGCCAGTAGGTCATCACCGCGGCAATGAGCAGACCACCCACAATCAGGCGTCGCGGGCCTACATAGTGGTAGATGCGGCTCGTCGGCTGTGCGAAGAGTGTCACGCCGATGGCCGTTGGGAACGTCGCCAGTCCCGACTGAAACGGCGTTAGCCCCTGCTCGGATTGCAGCACAACCGGCAGCAAGAAGAGTGAGCCCGCGAAGCCCGTCATCCCGAGAAGCTGCGTCACGCTGCATGCCCGGAACAGCCTGTTGCGGACCAGGCGCAGGTCCAGCATCGGCTCAGGAATCCGCAGCTCGACGAGCGTGAACACCGCGAGGATCACGACGCTCGAAACAAGGAAGCCCAGCACGCGCACGTCTTCGAAACCGCGCACGCCCGCCTCCGAGAGGCCGTACAGCAGCGCACCCATCCCGGCCGCCGCGAGCACGAATCCCGCGGGGTCGAACCGCCCGGGCTGTTCCTCACGCTGTTCGCGCAGGAACCGCCAGGTGCAAAACACGCCGATAATCCCGATGGGCACGTTCACGAAGAAGATCCAGTGCCAGCTCACATACTCCACCAACAGCCCGCCAAGGAGCGGGCCACTCGCCGGGGCGACTGTCGTCGGGATCGTAAGCAACGCCGATGCGCGCGACCGTTCGTGGGGCGGAAACGCCCGGAATAGCAACGTCGTCCCCAGCGGCGTGAGCATTCCGCCGCCCGCCCCTTGCAGGATGCGGAACACGATCAGCGATTCGATGTTCCATGCCAGCCCGCACGCCAGCGAAAACCCCGTGAACACCACCAGCGCCGCCATGAATGAGCGCTTCGTCCCGAACCGGTCGCCCACCCACCCGGCCATGGGGATGACCACCGCGAGCGCCAGCAGATACCCGGTGATCACCCACTGGATCGTTGTCGTGCTCGCGTGAAAGTCCGTGGCCAGCGTCGGGATCGCGACGTTCACCACGGTCGAGTCGAGCAAATTCATGAAAAGGCCGAACGTCGACACGATGGCCACGAGGTACTTGTATTCGAGCTTCAAATAGAGGTCCTGAAATTCGCGTGCCGCCGGTCATCTACAACCGGCCACACCATCCTACGCGGCTCCCTCCGCTCGTCGCCACCACACGGACATAGCGGTGTTGCCTACCCGCCCGCAACGCCCGCCGCCAGCATGCGCGCCACCGCGCGCGCCTTCACTTCCACCGCCTGGCGGTCCATGCCGAATACGACGAGTTGCATGAACCCAAGCATGAACGCCACATCGCGGACGGCTTCCGCCAGCGCTTCGATGTCGACGTCGGCCCGCAGGATGCCGCGCTCCACCAGCGGCTCGAAGTACTCCGCCAACGCCCCCGCCTGCTTCTCCCGGATCATTTCGCCGTACTCTACGCCCTCTTCCGCATCCACCATGCAGCGCGACATCACCACCCGGAATAGCTGCTGTCGCAGCCCGAACATGTCCACGAATTGCAGGAGTATGCCCTCGATCGCCTCTTCCGCCGTGGTTGCTGTCTGTGCAACGCCACCCAGGCGCAGCGCCGTGTCTTCGTGCTTCTGTGCCAGCGCCGCCCACAGCAACCCTCGCTTGCCCCCGAAATAGCGGTGGATCAGGCCCTCCGAACATCCCGCCATATCGGCGATCTCACGCGTGGTGGCGGCCTCGTAGCCGCGCCCCGCGAACGTCCGGAGCGCGGCGTCTACGAGCGCCTGTTTGCGGCCCTCCTTGTCGTGGCGGCCTGGCTCTACCGCTCCTGTCGGTGTCGCTCCTGCGCCCATTGCATCCCCTCATTCCGGCTTTGCGCCATTGTACTCAGTGCACCATCACAGCGGCGGGCTCACCGTCCTGTCCCTCCGCCGGCGAACGGCCCATGCTCGGTGCTGCCGCCTTGTCGCTGATGATGATTGCCGCGAGCGCGCCCACCAGCGTAAACACCGCCGCCACGAAGAACGCCTCGTGGAACGCGAGCACCGCATCCCCCCGCGTCGCCGGGTTCCCCATCTGAGCCCCGTGGTGCGCCAGCCGGCTCGTCAGGATCGTGCCCAGGATCGCCACCCCCAGCGAACCCGCCACCTGCTGCACCGAGCTGAAGATCGCGCTTGCCCGGCCCGTGTCCTTCGCCGAGATCGTCGCGAACGTCGCCGCCTGCAACGGCACGATGACCACCGCGAAGCCGACGCCGCGCATCATCATGAGCAGGCCCACCTGCCAGATCTCGGTGCCGACTCCCACGAGGCAGTATCCGAAGGTCGAGAGCCCGACCCACGCCATGCCGGCCATGAGCATGCGGCGCGGGCCAATGCGGCTATACATGCGGCTCGCAAGCGGCATGAGCGAGACCATGCCGACGGCCTGCGGGAACATCGCGAAGCCGGATTCGAGCGGGCTCAGCCCCAACTCTGATTGGAGGAGCAACGGCAGCAGGAAGAGCGCGCCCGTCAGCCCCGAGAACGCCACCAACATGACCGTACTCGATGACGCGAACAGCCGGTCCTTGAAGAGCCGCACATCGATCATTGGCCGCGCCACGCGCAGTTCCACGAGCACCATCGCAGCCAGCAGCACCACGCCCGCGAGCACGAACAGGAGGACACGCGTATCACCAAGGCCACGGCTTCCTGCTTCCGACAGTCCGTACACAAGCGCCGCGAGGCCCGACGCCGAAAGCAGGAACCCACCGATATCCAACCGCCCGGGGTCCTCCTGCTCGCCACGCTGGAGGTACATGATCGAGAAGATGATCCCGGCGATGCCCACGGGCACGTTGATGAAGAAGATCCAGTGCCACGAGACGTATTCGACGAGATAGCCGCCCAGGATCGGGCCCAGCGCCGGCGCCACCCCTGCAGGGATCGCAACGAGCGCCGAGGCCTTTGCTCGCTCGTTCGGCGGAAATGCGCGGAACATCATCGCGGTGCCCACGGGCGTGAGCATGCCGCCGCCGACGCCCTGCAATACGCGGAAGCCGACCAGTGACTCCGCGCTCCAGGCGAACCCGCACAGCGTCGAGCCGGCAGTGAACACAATCAGCGCGAACACGAACACGCGCTTTGTCCCGAAGCGGTCCCCCGCCCAGCCGCTGAGCGGGATGAACACGGCCAGGCTCAAGAGATAGCCGTTCACTATCCATTGAATGCTCGTCGTGGAAGCGTTGAACTCTCGGCCAAGGTCCGGCAGAGCGACGTTCGTGATAGTCGTGTCGAGGATGTTCATGAAAAGGCCGAGCATGAACGCCACGGCCACCAGGTACTTGTATGGGACGTGTCCTAATCGGGCCATCGCTGCCTCCCCTGCAGTAAAAGTGCGTGTGCACTTACTTTAGAGTCACGGCGGCGCAAAAAGAAAGTGCGTGCGCACGCAAATACGCCAAAAGTCCGAGGGCAAATTGCGTCACCCTCACACGCCCCGATGGCCCGCTGCCCACCTCCGGGCGCGTACACTGAGCATATGACCACCGCCGACCCTGCCCTCGAAGTCCTTCTGAGCGCTCGCACCATCGCCGTCGTCGGCCTCGATTCCCGCACCAGCCGCCCGGCCTACGAGATCGCCACCTACCTCAAACAGCACGGCTACCACATCATCCCCGTACACCGCGGCCGCTTCCCCGCCGCGCAGGTCCTGGGCGAAACCGCCTACGAGTCCCTCCGCGATATCCCCGAGCCCGTCGACCTCGTCGATGTCTTCGTGCGCTCCAGCGACACTGGCCCCGTGATCGACGACGCCGTCGCGATCGGCGCGAAGGGCGTATGGCTGCAAGTGGGCATCTTCAACGACGAGGGCCTGGGGCGCGCCCGGGCTGCAGGCCTCGCCGTCACCCAGGATCGCTGCACCATGGTCGAACACCGGCGTTACCAGTAGTCACGGCCGGCCGCGCCACACAGCGGCTTGCCGTCACGGCGTACGATGGATCTAAAGGAGGCGCCACCATGCAAGTCAATCTCGAACCCACAGAAGCCAGCCTGCTCCTCTCGATCCTCGATTCCTCCCTGGGCGACCTCCGCATGGAGATCGGCAAGACCGAGAACTTCGATATGCGTAACGAACTCAAGGACCGCGAAGCCATCCTCAAGACCATCCTGGTCCGCGTCCGGAACGCAACAGCAGTTGCCTGAGCCTTTCCTGCTCAGCTAGCGTCCGGCGGGCTCCCACTGGGAGGACGGCCGCCCCTGCGGCGTCGCCTGTTTCGGCGCGGCGCGTCACCGTCCGATGAAGACTCGGAAGACTGCGGCCTGGGCGCCTGCGGCTTATCGTTCGCAGACCCCGGGCCTCCGCCGCCCCTGCGAAACACCCGTCCTTCGGGCAACGCGGACTGCTCTCCACCCTGCGGTGCTCGCCGGCTATCGGCGCGGCGGCCCCGCGCTTGCGGACGCTCACCGCGCGTCGCGGCTTTTCCCTGACTTCCACGCTCCACCTGGCCTGGTGTCCGATCCTGCCTCGCCCCCGGCTTCAGCGGGTCGCGCGCCTTCGCCTCTTTCCGCGGTGCGGGCGCCGGCAGACGGCCGCGGCCCGAGTCCGGCTCCGTCCACGGGCTCGACTCCATCCAGCCCGGTGCCGTCTCCCCTTCGAGATCCGCGGCATCCGCCTCGATGAGCCCCTGGGCGATGCCCTCTTCGCGCGAAATACTCGGCGGGGGATCGCCGGCCTTGCTCGCGGGGTCCCACCGCACCACCGTGCCCAGGTCCCGGTCGGAGACCTCCACCCGCTGCCCGTCCACAAGCAGCGTCACCTGCCGCCGCAGGATGTTCACCGCGATCGCTTTCGCCTCCCCTGTTGGCGTGCTGCAGCGCTGCCCCACTTTCGGCAACGTCTTACGCATCTGCTTGTAGCCCTCTTCTTCATACGAAAGGCAGCAAAGGAGCCGCCCGCAGAGTCCGCTGATCTTCTGCGGATTGAGCGGCAGGTCCTGCTCCTTCGCCATTCGAATCGAGATCGACGGGAACGTCGTCAGCCAGTTCGAGCAGCACAATTCGCGGCCGCAGATCCCATAGCCACCCGCAAGCTTCGCGCGGTCGCGCGCACCCACCTGGTGCAGATCCGTCTTCACGTCGAACCGACGCGATGCCGCCCGCGTGAACTCGCGATAGTCCAGCCGCTCCTCGCTCGAAAACGTGAACGTCAGCCGCCGTCCGTCGAGCGTGAACCCGGCTGATTCGATGTGTCCTCGAAACCCGGCATCGTCGGCCAGCCTCCTCGCCTCGGGGAGGAGCGTGCGCGCCCTCTCCACGAGGTCGTTCGCCTTTTCCACATCGGCTGGCGTGGCGAGGCGCAGGATCGGCTTCAGATCCTCCCGGCCCAGTTCGTTCACGACCACCTGGTCCGGCGCGATCACCACCCGTGCGATCTCGGGACCGCGCACCGTCTCGACGATTACATACTCGCCGGGCTCCAGTCGCATCCCTGCCGTGTCGTAATAAAAGATCCTGCCGGCGTTTTGAAAGCGCACCCCGGCGACGCGCCGTTCATCAGACATAAGAGTTATCCGGGGCCTCCCGCGGCCTCGCGCCAAGTGTACCCCGCGGAAAACTCAGGAGCATGTTCTCGAGCGCCATGCGCGCCACCACCTGCGCCAGCAGGTCCTCTTCTGCGAGCCGCACAGCGCGCAACGCCCCGAGTGCTTCCATGGCCGCGGCCTCGTCGCGGCGGGCCGCCGCAGCCGCAAGTTCCGTTTCCCAGAAGCTCTCCCACGCCTCAAGTTCCCTGCTGACGCTCCCGCGGTCCTGCCGCCACCGCTCGGCGAGTTCGTTTGCATACCGGAAGCGCTCTCGGATGTTGGCGCCCGCGATCTCGCGGCACCGTTCGGCCAGCCGCTCGCGGTCGCCCATCAGGTCCGGCTGAGCCGCAAAAGTCATCGCGATGCCCGGGCGGCCGCGGGCGGCCTCGGCCGCTGCCTCCGCTACATCCGCGGGAAATCCCCGGGCCACGAGCCCCGCCTCGATCGTCCCGCGGTCCACCGTCGTCACATCGATCCGCCGGCAGCGGCTCACAATCGTCTCCGGTATGGCCTCCGGCGCGGCCGTCAGCAGTGTGAAAACCGTGTGGCCGGGCGGCTCTTCCAGCGTCTTCAGCAGCGTGTTCGCCGCATCCCGGTTCATGCGTTCTGCCGGGTCAATCGTCACAGCCCGGTAGCGCGCCTCGAAGGGGAACCGCGCCGTCAGCTCGATAAGCCCCCGTATCTGGCAGATGCGGATGTCGCGTGAATCCGCATGCTTCGCATGGCTGTCGCCCTCCCGCGGCTTACACAGGAGATCGCCCGGCGTCAGCGTGATCACGTCCGGGTGCACGCCCTCCGCGATCAGACGGCAGGGGCGGCATTCGCCGCAGGGCAACGCGTCCCCGGCCCTCTCCCCGGCGCGCGGCCCACCAGGGCCGAAGTCACAGTTCAGGAGCATCGCGTAGTACCGCGCCAGGAGCGCGCGGCCCGTATGATCGGGGCCCGCGAAGAGCAGAGCGTGCGGCGGGTCGCTGCTCGCCGCCAGCGTACGCAACTCCCGGATGATCGCGTCGTGCCCGATGGTCGCCTGCACGGTTCCAAGCCTACCGGGGCGGCCCCGCGCACACCACACATGTGCGCCTAAGCGGTGGAGAGTGATGTCCCGCGTGAAGCCGCAGTAGCCGGGGTGAACCGCCTCCATTCTGCAATCTGTCGAAACGATTCATTCAGCGAAGCCGCAGATCGTGGGATTGACCTTCTGCGCCTGGCACTGCAAGTGACAGCACATACGTAAAGAACTGACTTGAACTCGTAGGGGTTTACCCTTAAGGTAAGCGCATCGGTCGTTAGCTCACGCACTCCTGCGCGTCTGTGCGTCCGAAGCAAACTCGAGGCATCCCCCCGGTCCCGCCACCAGTCGTGGCGGACGGCGAAGGAGCGGCCGCCGCCCCCTCGCTGCTGCATGCCTCGAAGAAGCCCCAGCCCGAGGAGGGAGCGAGCGAATCACCGATGAAGACCCACCAAAGCCCCCCGAACCATGCATGTCCGCCCCTGCGATGCCCGGGCCCCTCGGCCCACGCCAGCGCTTCGCGACAGTTGACCAGCCGAGAGGGCAACACCTATGACACTCGCACTTCCTGGTAAGTCTCGCCGCCGGCAGAGCGCGCTCATCGCCGCCGCACTCATCGCCATCGCCGCGGGCGTCTTAGTCGCGCTCGCGTTCGCCCTTCGCGGTCCCGCCGAGGCCCAAACGTCCGGCCAGATCCAGATCCACAAGTACGTCCCCAAGGACAACGTCAACACTCCGTGGCAGAATGCCGCCCAACCCGCGTTCACCTTCAACGTGTATGACGTGGACCCGGTCGCGAATCCAGGCGCCACGCCGATCGCATCCGGTACCCAACTCGGCTCGCCGATCTCTGGCGTGCCCCAGGATAAAGACGTCTGGCTCACGGAAGCCCCGGCGGCCGGCTATGCCCCCGCTGGCTTCTGGATACCAGACACTGGCAACAGCCAGTGCAACCAGCAGCCCGCCGATGGCTCCACGCTGACGGCCGCGCCGCTCGAGATCACCCCGGGCGATTGGACCCACGCCGATAACAAGGGCATCTTCCACATCTGCGCCTACAACAACATCGCCCCGGGCAACGGCACTGTCGTCGTCGAAAAACTGGCCGACCCCAATGGCGCAGCGCCCGATAGCACAACGTTCACCGGCTCCCTCAGCGATGGTAGTTCGACCACGTGGGGA
>JAFKFP010000262.1:0-9684 GCA_017308185.1 bacterium
CCGCCAGCACCGCCTGCACGCAGGCCGAGAGCGAGGAGTCGCGCACGGTCAGCGGCTCGTAGTAGGCGAAGTTGCGCGCCTTCTCCTCGGCGCTGAAAGCCTCGCCGCGGACCAGCATCGCCATCACCAGGTCGGCCTGCTTCACCACCTGCTTGCGGTAGAGGTCGAAGTAGGGGTAGTGGAGCAGCAGCGGGTAGCCGTCGGGCCCGGTGTCGGCGAAGTCCCAGCGGTCGTGCTTGGTGAAGTTGTCCGCCTGCGGGTGGACGCCGAGCTCCTCGTCGTAGGGAATCTTCATCGCCTTCGCCGCGTCGCGCCAGGAGGCGATCTCCTCGTGGCGGGTCTGGACGAACTGGACGTCCTCCCCGTGCTCGTGGAATCCACCAAGGACGCCATTGATGCCGTCACCGGGGTAGCCGTAGATGCGATCGACCCCGTGTTCGTGTAGCCGCTTCAGTACGTAGGCGCCGACGGTTTCGGCCATTTCGGTGATTCCTTTCAGCTCGCGGGGTAGGCGACGGTCGAGAGGACGGCGAGGGCAGGCTGGCGCGTGTCCAGCCGGGTGTGTTGGACGACGATCGGAACCTCGGACTCGATCAACGTCGCGTAGTTCGTGTCTCTCGGGACCCGCTCCGGCTCTTCGAGGTCCGACTTGATAGCCAGTAGTCCGAAGATCTTGTTGAGCGCCGCGCCCGCGCTCTGTGCCATGTCGTACACCTGCGACAGGTTCTGGATCGGCTGGAAGATGAAGTCCAGGTAGAACACAAACGCCGCCACCGTCCCGACGCTGATTCCGCCGCCCGCCACGCGGTTGCCGCCATAAAACAGGATCACCCCGATGCCGAGCCCGCCAAGCCACTCGACAAATGGGAAGTACATCGAGGAGATGCGCACCGTCTTCACGTTCGCGTCGAAATTCCGCTCGTTGATCATCCCGAAACGTTCCATGTTGTGCTGTTCGCGTGCGAACGCCTGCACGACGCGTAGGCCGGAGAACGATTCCTGCATGTGCGTCAGCACGTCGGCGATGCGCTCGCGCACCGTCGAGTACGCCTTCCGGGAGGCGACCCGGAAGATGACCGTCGCGATCACAAGCGGCTGGATGATCGCGGCCGTCACGAGCGCCAATTCCCAACTCAGGATGAACAGGATCACAGTGGCAGAGATGAGCGTCAGCAATGATTGCGCCATCGTCAGGAAGCCCGTGTTCAACACGTCGCTAACCGTCGCGATATCGGCGGTCATCCGCGAAACGAGGCGGCCATTGTTTTCGCGCCCAAAGAACGAAAGCGACATCCGCTGGTAGTGCTCGAAGAGGCGGATGCGCAGGTCGCGCAGGAACTCCTGGCCCGCCGCATACACAGCGTAGGCCGCCATCGCCTGGAACACGTACACCACCAGGATCAGGCCGACGAATACGATCGCGGCGATGACGAGGTTGCGCGTGTTCCCCGTGGAGACGCCATGGTCGATGGCGAACTGGATCACGAGCGGCTTGGCCACGCTGCCGCCCGTGAACAGCACCACAGCCAGCAGGCCGCCGATGAGCATGCGCCACTGCGGCCGCAACATCTTCAAGCCCTCGCGCATGCCGTCTGCTCGTGGGGCGTCGGGTTCGTCGATGTCGGTCAACCCACCGCCTCCAATTGCTGTCCGAGCACCTCGTTGTAGCGCGCGCTGCGTCGCAGCAGCTGGGTGTGCGTGCCGGTTTCAGCCACCCTGCCTCCATCGACCAGCACCACCTGGTCGGCGAGCGAGATGGTCGAGAGGCGGTGCGAGATGATGATCGTCGTGCGTCCCTCCATCACCTCGCGCAGCGCCGAACGGATCTCTTCTTCCATCCTGGCATCCACGCTCGAAGTCGCGTCGTCAAGGATGAGCACGCGTGGCTCCATCAGGATCGCGCGCGCGATCGCCAGCCGCTGGCGCTGCCCGCCCGAGAGCGAGAAGCCTTGCTCGCCCACGATCGTGTCGTACCCCTCGGGCATCTCCTCGATGAAGTCCGCCGCGTGGGCGAGGCGTGCTGCCCGCTCGATGGCCGCATCATCCGCATCAAGCCGCCCATACGCGATGTTGTTTCGGATCGTGTCCGAGAAGAGGAACGTGTCTTCGAATACGATCGCGATGTTTCGCCGCAAGTCGCGCAGCTTGAGGTCGCGGATGTCAGCGCCGTCGATGGAGATACGGCCGCGGTCTGCCTCGTAAAAGCGTGGTAGTAGCCGCGCCACCGTTGACTTGCCGCAGCCTGTGGCGCCCACGAGCGCCACGGACGCGCCGGCTGCGACGTCGAGCGTGAAATTCTTGAGCACCGGCTTGCCCTTCGTATAGGCGAAGTCCACGCCCTCGAATGCGATCGTGCCGCCCCCGGCCGCGAGCGTAGCCGCATGCGGCGCTTCTTCAATCGATGGCTCCTCTCGCAGGACGTTCCATACGCGCGCCGCGGATACCACCGCGCGCTGGCCGCTCGCGACCATGTCCCCCAGGCTCTGGACTGGCCACACGAGCATGTTCAGGTACTGCAACGAGCGCACGAGGTCGCCGGCTGTCATGTGGTGGTGCAGTGCGAGGTAGCCGCCGTAGGCAAGCACGGCCAACTGCCCGATGCCCGGCAGGAACTGGAATAGCGGTACGTAGAAGGTGCGGAGCCACACAACTTCCATACCGTCGTCATAGATCTGGTCGGTGACCTTCGAAAGCTTCCTGGTCTCGTCTTTTTCCCGTCCGAAGGCGCGCACGAGCCGTGCCCCGGCGACGTTCTCCTCGACGACGCTCGCGAGCTGCGCGAGGCCCTGCTGGACAGCAGCGGTGGCGGGTTCGAGCTTGCCGAAGAAGCGCCAGCTCAGCCACGCCACCACCGGCTACATGGCCATCGCCACGAACGCCAGCTGCACGTCGGTAAGCAGAAGCATCACGAACGCGCCGATGGCCATCAGCGTGTAGGCCATGTTGATCGGGATGTTCACAAGGAACGCCTCAACCTGGTGCAGGTCCTCACTGCCGCGCGACATCAGCTGCCCGGTGGCGGTGCGGTCGTGATAATCAAACGAGAGGCGGTTGACGCGGTTGTAGAGCGCAGAGCGAAGGTCCGCCTCTACGCGGTAGGCGGTGCGCATCGCCCAGTAGCGGCGAAGACCGGCACAGACTGCCTGGCATGCCACCACCGCAACGATCGAACCGGCAAGAATCGCGAGCAGGCTGAAGTGCGTACCATCGATCGCG
The DNA here is from genome assembly GCA_017308185.1 of bacterium. Classification (GTDB taxonomy): domain Bacteria; phylum Chloroflexota; class Dehalococcoidia; order Tepidiformales; family Tepidiformaceae; genus JAFKFP01. The sequence goes on from JAFKFP010000262.1 coordinate 3,217, forward strand.
CGGTCGATGGCGAGACCCGTAAGGATCGGGACGACAAGTCTTAAGAGACCCCAGCTCAGGCCCGCGCTCATGGCAATGCCGAGGAACTTCCACTGCGCCCGCAACTGGCGCAGCACAAGGTCGCGGCCTGAGCCGAGATCGAGGTCTTCCGTGCCCACACAGCCCCCTGTTTGGCGGAATGACGACGATCGTGCGGCGTGAATCGGCGGCAGTTGCCGCCTCTATCGACTCTATACCCGATAACGCTTTGCGCCAACCAAACGTTAACGCATCATGACTGGCGTCCCCTATTGGCGAGTCTCCTGGGCCGATTGCATCTGCTCGCTCTTCCGGCCCCGCCACTTGTGGTAGAAGTGCCACCCGACCGGAATGAGTGCCAGCACTGCCGCACCACCGAATAGGATGAGTGCACCGCGTTCGAGGTTTTGCACGAGCCCGCCCGCGTAATACGAACCGAGTGCCAGCGCGAACACCCACGCCACTCCGCCGGCCACGTTGTACGTGAAGAAGCCGGGCGCCGACATTTCGGCGGCTCCGGCAACGGTCGGCGCCGCAGTTCGGACATACCCGATGAAGCGCGCGACGAAGATCGTCTTGCCGCCGTGTTTATCGAAGAAGCGCTTGGCCTGCAGCAGACGCTTCTTCGGAAAGAACCGGCCTTCCTCTTTCTGGAACAGCAACGGCCCCGCCCGGCGTCCGATGACGTACCCGGTTGCGTCCCCCGCGATAGCCCCCGCTATCGTCACGGCGATTACGAGGGCAATATCAAGCTGCCCCCGCTGAGCGAGCACCCCGGCCGCGATCAGCAGGGTATCGCCCGGGAGGAAGAAGCCGATGAGCAACCCGGTCTCCGCGAAAATGACCGCGAAAAGCCCGGGATAGCCAACCGCCTTGATGATCGTGTCGATGTCCCACGGCATGCATTTAGCTTAACCAACCCATCGTGCCTGTCATGGGATTGCTACAGTGCCGGCGCCCTGACGCGAAGGCTAGATCACCGTCGGCGCCTGGTACTCGCCAAACACCCCGCGCATCGCGCCGCAGATCTCCCCAAGGGTGGCGTATGCGCGCACCGCCTCGATGATCGGCGGCATGAGGTTCGCATCGCCTTCGCACGCGGCCCGCAGCGCAGCCAGCGAGGCCTCGACGGCCGCGATGTCGCGCTCTTTCCGGTGGCGTCCGAGCCGTTCGATCTGATGGTCGACCAACCGCCGGTCCACGCTGAAGATCGCCTGCGGCTGGTCGCCGCCCTCTTTGTACTCGTTCACCCCGACGATCACCTCGCGGCGCTCGTCGACGTCACGCTGGTACTCCCACGCTGCCTCTGCGATCTGCGTCTGCATCCAGCCAGATTCGATCGCCTGCACGGCGCCGCCCATCTCGTCCACCTGCTCGAGGTACTCCACCGCTTTCCGTTCGAGTTCGTTCGTCAGGTGCTCGACGAAGTAACTCCCTGCCAGCGGGTCGACCGTATCGCCGACGCCCGTCTCGTGCGCAATGATCTGCTGCGTCCGCAGGGCGATGCGCTGAGCATCGTCTGTCGGCAGCGCGAGCGCTTCGTCGAAGCAGCTGAGCGCGATGCTTTGCACGCCGCCAATGACGGCCGCGAGCGTCTGCACGGCCGCGCGCACGATGTTGTTTTCGGGCTGCTGCGCCATGAGCGTGCTCCCGCCCGTCTGCGTGTGCGTGCGCAGCATCATCGAACGTGGGTCTTTCGCGCCGAACCGCTCCTTCATGAGCCGCGCCCAGAGCCGCCGCAGCGCCCGATACTTCGCGACCTCTTCGAAGAAGTTGTTGTGCGTGTTGAAGATCCAGCTGATGCGGGGTGCGAATTTGTCCACGTCCACGCCGCGGGCCATCGCCGCTTCCACGTATGCGCAGGCGTTCGCGAACGTGAACCCAATCTCCTGGGCTGCCGTCGACCCCGCATCGCGGATGTGATAGCCGCTGATGCTGATCGTGTTCCACTGCGGCACATGCTCCGCACAGTAGGCCATGATGTCGGCGGCCAACCGCACGCTCGCTGCGGGCGGGAAGATGTAAGTGCCGCGCGCCACGTACTCCTTGAGCACATCGTTCTGCGTCGTGCCCATCAGCTTGTCCGCGCTCACGCCTTGCTTCTCAGCCGCGACGATGTACATCGCGAGCATGACCGCGGCGGGCGCGTTGATGGTCATGCTCGTCGAGACCTTATCGAGTGGAATCCCGTCGAAGAGCGTCTCCATGTCGTACAGCGAGTCGATCGCGACGCCGACTTGGCCGACTTCGGCGATAGCCATCTCGTCGTCAGAGTCGTACCCCAGCTGGCTCGGGAGATCGAAGGCGACGGAGAGGCCGGTCTGGCCCTGGCTGAGCAGGTACCGAAACTTCTGGTTCGATTCCTCGGCGGTGCCAAAGCCCGCGTACTGGCGCATGGTCCAGAAGCGGCCCCTGTACATGGTCGGCTGCACGCCCCGCGTGAACGGGTACTCGCCCGGGAACCCAAGGTCGCGCGCATAGTCCATCTCCGCCACATCGAGCGGGGTGTAGACACGCTGCACGGGCAGGCTGCTTGTCGAGAACGCGGCGGAACGCTCAGGCTGCCGCTGCAGCGTCTTCGCGAGTTGGCCCTCTTCCCACGCATGCAGGGACCGCGAGAGCGTCGCGAGCGCCTCCTCCGAAAAAAGCGTTGGCTGGCTCGCGCGTTCGTCCGTCATGGTCATCCTCCCGTCGTCCTCCACAGGGTACAGGGAAGCTCGAAGCCGTAACAGGCTCCCGGCGCGGCGCCCGGCTGCTCGCGAAGCGGATCAGATCGCTCCGCAATCCTTTAGCCGTTCGATGTCCTCCCAGGTATAGCCGGCGTCGAGTAGCACCTCTTCGGTGTGCTGGCCGAGTTCTGGAGCCGTCCGCTGCGCGCCGACATCCATTTTCGACATGCGGATTGGCGAATTGGGTACGCGCACCGGCCCGAGGTGCGGGTGTTCGAGGGTAGTGATGTACTCATTCGCCAGCACCTGCGGTTCCTTCGAAACGCCGAGGTAGTCGTGGACCGGCCCGCAGGGCACATCGAACTCGCGCAGACGTGTGATCCACTCGTCCCGGGCCCGAGCGAGGAACGCTGCGTCCAGCTCCGCCAGCAGATCCAGGCGGTTCGCATGACGCCCCCGGGGTGACTCGAAGCGCTCATCGGTGATGAGGTCATCGCGATCAACGGCCTGGCAGAGCGGCGGCCACCACTTCGGGTCGAGGACGCCAACCGCGACCCACTTGCCGTCACGGGCCTGAAAGTAGGTGAATGTCGCGTTCCCGCGCTCCGGCGTCGGGTGTTGTATCTCGCCGCGCAGGAATCCTGTGAGTTGCAACCCCTGCAGCGCGATCTGTGAACCCAGCAATGAAACGTCCACATGCTGGCCGACGCCGTGCAATTCGCGCGCAGCAATCGCCGCCGTAATGCCGAGGGCGAACACCATCGCGCCGACCTGGTCGGCCATGCCTCCCATGACGCCACGTGGGGGCTCATTCGGGCCACCGCCCTGGTTGGACATAATGCCGCCCATCCCCTGTCCTATCACGTCAAACGAGGGGTTCATCGCCCCCGGGCCCTTGGGGCCAAACCCCGATGCGCTCGCCGTGATGATCATCGGGTTGATGGCGCTCAGCTGCTCATAATCGATCCCGTTGCGCTTCATCACGCCGGGGCGAAAGTTGTCCGTGACCACGTCGACATCTTTCACCAGCCGGTAGACGATCTCGCGCCCCTCGGGCTTGCGGAGGTCGATCGTGATCGAGCGCTTATTACGGTTGTGCGCTTCGAAGTAGGCGCACCACCCATCCGGCTGATGCCCAAGCGAACGTCCCAGGTCGCCGCCGTTCGGCACTTCCACCTTGAGCACATCGGCGCCCATGTCCGAGAGCATCACCGTGGCGAACGGCCCCTGCTGATAGCGTGTGAAATCCAGGATGCGGATGCCTTCCAGTGGTCGCGTCATCGCGTCCTCCCCGGGTCAGAACTGCTGGATAGGCATCATACTCCGCCGGGTTGGGAGTTGGGAGGGTGCGTGCTGGCCTGCCACATGCTTGGCATCTGCTACGTGACCCCCGCCGGCGGAGGCTAACCGGCAGCCGCGACCTCTTCGCCCTTCTCCACGATCGAAACGGCCGGCTCCGGGATCTCGTAGCTTCGAAGCTTACCCATCCCGGCTGTCACCAGGCCGAGCACGCCAAGACACGCCGCACCGCCAAACACCACGGCGAACGTGGCGCTCGTAATTGCCGCCAACACGCCCGATTCCGCCGCGCCCATCTGGTTCGATGCGCCGATGAACAGGCCGTTCACCGATGCAACGCGCCCCCGAAGCTCATCGGGCGACTCCAGCTGCACGAGCGTCGAGCGCATCACCACGCTGATCTGGTCCGCGGCGCCCACTGCCATGTAGATGAACATCGACAACAGAAACGATCGTGAGAGTCCGAACGCGATCGTTCCCAGCCCGAAGACCGCAATTGAGATGATGAGCGCTCTCCCCGCCCGCCGGATCTGCGGCAGGAAGACGAGTACCACCGACATTGCGAGAGCGCCGATATCGATTGCTGCCGAGAGCAGGCCGTACCCGAGCGCGCCAACCCCAAGAATATCCTTCGCGAAGACCGGCAGCAGGGCCGTCGCACCGCCGAAGATGACCGCGAACATGTCGAGCGTCATCGCCCCCAGCAGCACCTGGTGCCGCCATACGAAGACGATGCCCTCGCGTATCGCTGCAACACTCACCACCCCGCGGGCGCCCTCACGCGGCCGCGGCCGGAGGATGACGAGCATTGCGAGCGATAACCCCACGATCGCCGCGTTCAGTGCGTACGCGCCGCTGATGCCGATCGCCGCAATCGCAAGCCCGGCGACCGCCGGGCCAGTCACCTGTCCGAACTTCTGCAGCGTCGAGTTCACGGTGATGCCGTTCGTAAACGCCTCTGGCGTCACGCACGAGACCAGGAGCGCCCGCCGCGCCGGGTTTTCGAAGGAGGACGCGACAGCCAGCACGAAGACCATTCCATAGATGAGCGGCAGGCCGATGTTGCCATGCAGCGTGGTCAGCATCAGCACGATGGAAGCAAAAAGCGGTACTGCCTGTGACACGAGCGTGATCAGGCGGCGGTCGTGAGAATCAGCCAGCGCGCCCCCCACGAGGCTCAGTCCCAGGGAGGGCAAGAACCGCACGAGCCCCACAACACCCAGCTGCAGCACAGAATCCGACACCTGGTAGACCTGCCAGGCAATTGCAGCCTGCACGAGCGTCAGCGTCGTGCCCGAACAGAAGGTGCTCACGGAAAGCACGGTGAAGTTGCGCTGCCGCAGGGCGGCCCACGGATCGTGCCGGTTCGAGTCAGGCGAAGCGCGTCTCACAGGAGCTCGTGCGGAAGGATGTCTCAGCGTGACGGATGGGACCCCATGCGGTCAATTGTCCGAACCCCGCAAGCCCACCCCACCGCACCTGCGCCGCGGGCAATTGATTCGCATCCCATGGCGCACCGCGCTAAGCTCCCACCACACGTTTTCGCACCCGGAGGATTGGATGGCCGAACGCGCCCTCGAAGATGTCGTCGTGCTCGAATTGGCAACCGGTGTGGCCGGTCCGTACTGTGGCAAGCTCCTCGCCGACCTGGGCGCCCAGGTCATCAAAGTTGAGCCTGCGGCCGGCGACCCGGTGCGCCGCGAATCGCCCCTCGCGGACGGTGAATCGCTCTTCTTCAACTACCTGAACACCAACAAGTTCGGTGTGGATTTCGAATGGGATGACCGCGAAGTCGCCGCGCTTGCCGCGCACGCCGATATCGTGATCCATGATTTGCGCGGCGAGGACGCGGACGAACTCGATGCAACGCTCGCTGAGGCGAACCCCTCTGCAGTCGTCCTGTCGGTAACGCCCTACGGCCGCTCGGGGCCCCGCGCCGGTTGGAGCGCTTCCGCGCTGACGGAATGGGCCACCGGCGGATACCACTATTTCGCGGGCGACCCCGCACGTGAACCTATCGCGCTGCCTGGCTTTCAGGCCGAGTTCCATGCGGGCCTGCATGGCGCGATCGCAGTGCTCGCCGGCCTGTGGCATGCGCGTGGCGATGGCCGGGGCCAGCGCATCGAGGTTTCGCACCAGGAGGCCGTGATGAGCGACCATGCCTGGCTGACGACGAGCTGGACTCACATGGGCGAAGTGCAAAAACGCACCGGCAGCCTCTATGCAAGATGTGCCGATGGATTCGTGTACCTCTTCAATCTCGCCCCATACCCGAACCTCTTTGTACTCATGGAACGCTTCGACCTGCTCGAAGACGAGTCATTCCAGGACCCGCAAACATGGGTCACGCGCTTCGGCGAAGTCTTCGAAGCGTTGAGCGCATGGGCGGCGACCCGCACCAAGCAGGAGATCTTCCACGCCTGCCAGGAACTGCGCATCGCTGCTTCCCCCATCAACACAATGGAGGACGTCGCTAACAGCG
>JAFKFP010000262.1:9720-10202 GCA_017308185.1 bacterium
GCCAGGTCCTTTCGCCGGATTTCGCGTGGGCCAACGCACGCGAGGCGCGCATGGCCGCGCCGCCGGCCCAGGCTTCAACCGGTGGCCCGCTTGCCGGGCTGCGGATGATCGAAGTCACGGCCAACTGGGCCGGGCCGATCGGCGGCCGTCACTTCGCCGACCTCGGCGCGGAGGTCATTAAGATCGAACTCGCGACGAAGCCCGCCACCCGCGCACTCATCTACGCCGGCGGCGATGTTACGTGGCCCGAGTTCTACAACCGTGCCGGCTACTTCAACAAGCTCAATCGCAACAAGAAGGCCATTTCGCTGGACCTTTCGCAGCCGAAAGGCCGCGAAACGTTCCTCAAGCTCGTCGCGAAGTCCGATTTTGTGCTCGAGAACAACGCCGCCCGCGTCATGGCCCAGCTCGGCCTCGCCTACGATGACCTCGCGACGGTCAACCCGGGCATCATCATGTGTTCGATGTCCGGCTTCGGAAAC
>JAFKFP010000164.1 GCA_017308185.1 bacterium
CTCCAGCGCCTGCATCAGTTCGTCGGCGCGCGGCAGGTCGTCGACGTGGGCTTCGCCGAGGAGCCGGGCGGCGCCGTCGACGTCGAGGTCGCCGCCGTCCTCGGGTTCGAGTCCGGTGGAGGCGGGCGCCAGGCGGGAGACGAAGCGCGCCTCGAGCGGGCCGAGCTCCGGGTCGGCCAGCCGCGTGGCGATCATCCGGGCACCGATCCCGAGCCCCGTGAGCCGCTCGTTGAGGTAGCTGGAAGCCCACTCGACCAGGCCGGTGTCGACGGTGGTCTCGAAGTCGAAGACGCGGCGGGCGACGTCGCCGGTCGAGGCGATCACGATCACGACGACGCGGTTCGACTGCAGGCGCAGGACCTCGACCCGGTGGATCGTCGTCGCCGCACCGAGATGCGGCGCCGTGGCCATCGCGACGAGGTCCGTGACCCGGGCGAGCGCCGCGGTCGTCTCGCGCATCGCCTCGTCGACCTCGCGGCGCAGGCGCGACAGCTCCAGCTCGACCCGCGTGTCCCCGGGCCCCTGCCCCGATTCCAGCAGCAGGTCTACATAACGTCGATAGCCGGAGTCGGTGGGGACCCGGCCGGCCGACGTATGCGGATGGGTCAGATACCCCTCCGCCTCGAGCAGCGCCAACTCAGCCCGGACCGTCGAGGGCCCCCAATCGACCCCCGGCATCTCCGCCACCTCTTTCGACGGCACCGGCCGCGCCGACGCGAGATAAGCGTCGACCACCAGCCGCAAGATCAGTTCTTGGCGCTCGGTCAGCACCCCTAAAGCTTAGGAGGCGCCGCCCCCGAGCCCCCGCAGCCCGCGAAGCGAGCCTCCAGCACGCGCCCACAGGCGGGGGCGGGGTGCCCCCTGAACGAACCTTCCCGCTGTTGTGAGAGAAGGGGGCACCCCGCCCCCGTCCCCTACAGCTCGAGCTCCGCCCGAGCGTTACGGATGATCCGATTGTCGCCCTGAGCCGCCTCCAGATCGACCACGACCCGATCACCGTCGACCTCCTTGACGGTCCCGGTGACCACAACCTCCTGCTCGGGCATTCCCATGCCGCGGAACTGGACGGTCAGCTTTTTCAGCGCCCGCGGATCGCCGTGGGCGAGGCCCTGGGCCGCCGCTTTCGCGACCAGGCCCATCGAGTAGAGACCGTGGAGGATGTTGCTCGGAAGCCCTACGGATTTCGCGAAATCCGCATCGATGTGGATTGGATTCCAGTCGCCCGATGCACCGGCGTATCTATTCGTGAGGTACTTGTCCGGGGTCACCTTCAGCTCGGGGACCGCGTCGCCCGCTTTCAAGTCGGTCATCTCAACCTCCCCTGACGATGTTGGTCCAGGTGCCGCGCACGACCTCGGCGCCGGCCCCGTTCACGGAGGTGGTCTCGAAGACGTAGAACCCGTTGTCGAGTTTCTCCGTCGCCGAGACCAGCGTCGCCGTGGTGGTGATCTCGTCGCCCGAGCAGGCCGGCTCGTCCCACTCGAAGGTCTGGCCGCCGTGCACGAGACGGGCGAAGTTGATCCCCACCTCGGGATCGAACATCGCCGGGCCCAGCGAGGGCATCGCGTAG
>JAFKFP010000263.1 GCA_017308185.1 bacterium
GAGCGTGCGCGTCAGGCCGGCTGCCGGTTCGACCACGAACGGGACGATGTGCTCGTTCGTCTCCTCATCGAAGTAGGTGAGGGCGTGGCCGCTTGCCGCGCCGTGCGCCTTGAGGTCGAAGTCGGTGCGGCTGGCGATGCCTTCGAGTTCGCCCCAGCCCCACGGGAAGTTGTATTCAACATCCGTTGTGCCGGCGCTGTAGTGCGAGAGCTCTTCCTTGGTGTGCTCACGCAGGCGCAGGCGCGAACGGTCGATGCCGAGGGTTTCGGTGTACCAGCGCAGCCGCTCCTGCACCCAGTAGGGGTACCACTCGGTGTGCGTACCAGGCTTGCAGAAGAACTCCATCTCCATCTGCTCGAATTCGAGCGTGCGGAAGATGAACTTGCCGGGCGTGATCTCGTTGCGAAAGCTGACGCGGGTCTGGGCGATGCCGAAGGGCAGCTTCTTGCGGGTGGAGTTCACGACGTTTTCGAAGTTGATGAAGATGCCCTGCGCGGTTTCGGGCGGAAGGTAGGCGACGGACGTCTCGTCTTCGACGATGCCGACGTTCGTCTTGAACATGGTGTTGAACTTTCGCGGCTCCATGAGCTCGCCGCCATCGTCGGGGCAGAGGAGGTCGCCGGCGGCGTTGCGCTTCACCTCGCCCAGCAGGCCTTCCTGCAGGTGGTCGAGGCGCCAGCGCTGGTGGCAGACCTTGCATTCGACCAGCGTGTCCGTGAAGCCGCCGACGTGACCGCTCGCGACCCACACCTGCGGGTTCGTGATGAGGGCCGCATCGATGCCGACTACGTCATCGCGGTCGCGCACCATCGCCCGCCACCACGACTCGCGGATGTTGCGCTTGAGTTCGACGCCGAGCGGGCCGTAGTCGTAGGTGTTGGCGAACCCGCCATAGATTTCCGCGGCCGGGAAGACAAAGCCGCGGCGCTTGGCGAGAGAGACGATGGTTTCGAGGTCGGTGGCTGGCATGTGGGTGGGTGATCCTTCGGGTGGGCTCGGCGCGCCTGGCTGGCGTAGCGGCTCTCTCAGGGTAGGGGAGGGAGGGGGTATAGGGGATGCGGGCAGGATGCGACTCGCCTTACCGAGGTCAGGGCGCCGGGACGCTCACCAAGCCAAAAATGGTGCGGCGGAGTTCCGTCGGCGTAATCAGCAACTCTGATGCGACATCGGCCAGAGTCACACCTTCTGACCGAAGTGCGGCGAACACCTTGTCAAACACCTGTGGTTGCTCGGGAGGCACGCCATTCGGTTCGTATTCCCTGTAGCCCTCCTTGCTTAGCTCCACGAACAAGGCACGGTACTGCCAGTCCGTAATCATCCCCAGCCTGTGCATACGGTAGACCAGCGCGGCAACCGAGACCTTCCAACGCAACTTGGCCCTGATTATGTCCGCGAGCTTCGGCCGCCGCGGCGCTTGTGCAAGGACATCGCCGCGCGGCATAAGAAACGCAGCTGCGAACTGCTCTGCCTCTCTCTCATGAGTCCTGCCCTCCCTCAAGCCGCCCTGCCAGTGCAGCACGAGGTGCCCCAATTCATGAGCAGCATCCATGCGCGACCGCTCGGTACTCTTGGCCCGGCTGAGGAAGACAAACGGACGCTCTTTGTGCCAAGTGGAAAACGCGTCGAGCTCGTGGCAGTCGTCGGCGAGAGAGAACACACGCACGCCGTGCGCCTCCAGTAGGTTGACCATATTTGCGATCGGACGCTCGCCGAGCAGCCAGGCGTTGCGAACGAGTGCTGCCGCCACCTCCGGGGTGACATCGTGATGACGCGGGACATCGACATCTGGAAGCCGGAATTTCTCATCGAGCCAACCTGAAAACGCCAACGCGAGGTTGCCTGCAGCCAACGCACGCTCGCGGCGCTGTGACGTTAGCCGGCTCAACGAACGGAAGCTGGTGCCTTCTACCGATAGCTCGTCGAGGTCATCAGCCTCGAGGAACCCAACCGGAAATTTGAGTACGTCCGCCATTCGACGACGAGTTGGTTGACGAGGGCTCTTTTCGCCTCGCTCGTACGCCCTCATGACGCTCGTAGACACGCCAATCGCATCCGCGAGCTCGCGCTTGGTCAAACCGCGTCGACGACGCGCTACATCGAGACGTTGCGGGTTGAACCTAGCCATAGCTAGCTCACGCGGCGTTCGACTTCGACCACAACCGCATCCGGATCTGCATCAGGATCGCCCATGTCGTGACCCAGCACGCGGCTGCCGCCGTTCGCATCTGCAGTCGGTATGATGATGCGTTCTATCCACCGCGTCACCCGATGATCTGAGGACATGCCGCTTGGAAGCGAAAGCTCACATCGGAATTCGAGCGTGGCCTCGTCTACCCAGAGAAGCAGCCAGTAGGTCGCCATCGTGCCATCGTCGAGGTCATCGCCGAAGCCGGCAGTTGCGAACGATAGCTGATTGACCGCCACCGTTGTGGCGGTTGCGCGGCCCTTTTCCGAGATCGTCGCGGGCGTTTCCATCGACTGGCCGGTCTCAACCGATCCTCGTGAGTAGGCAATAGCTATGAGACGACGGGGATGAACGGTGGTCTCCAGACTATCTGGGCGCTCGACCACCCAATCGTCGAGCGCAAGCTCGTTTCGCAGTGCGAATATCGCCCATTCGTACAGCTGAGTCCCAAATGAACCGCGTGGGTGGTGGGAGGTTATCTGCGCTGCGTGCGCGATCGCCTCCTCGCAAACTCTCACAAACAAGTCGGGCCTCAGCCCGAACTCTGCGAGTCGTGCGGCAGCGTCCGCACCTACATAGACTTTGGTTGCCCGGGGCAATGGTTGGAGAGGCTGCATTGACAATCTACCTCCGGAACCCGAATTGGTTCCGATTTTGCCGCATCATTCGATGTTGCGCAAGCGGAACCTCGCGCTCCTCAACAGGCACCTCGAAGACCTTCAGCCGTGAACTCGCGCCGGAGACCAGGACTACATCGCGCTGCGGGATGCGGAGGGCCGACGCGAGGAGCTTCGTGACGGCTTTGTTCGCGGCGCCGTCGGCAGGTGGGGCGGTGACACGGACGTGGAGGACGCCTTCGGTGTCGAAACCCTCGATGGCGTCGCGGTTGGCGCGCGGAGTGACGCGGACGTGGAGGCGCATGTTGTGAAGGTAGCGCATCGCACGGTCGGCGGGAGCCCACATGGTATGATAGGGCCATGGTCACGATGACGGGGCGCCGCATGAGCCTTGAGGAATTCCTGGCACTCCCCGACGAGAAGCCCAATTTGGAACTGATCGACGGGGAGGTCTGCCAGAAGCCGATGGGCAAGGAACGCCACAGCCGGGCGCAATTCAACTTGCTCCGGCTGCTCTTGTTGCACCGCATCACACGTGATGGGCAACCGCGCCCGGAGCTGACGCTTCGGTTCAGCGGGAGTGGCCGTGCGAATGCCCGCGTCCCGGATGTCGTGTTCTACATGCCGGGACGAGCCCCTATCCACGACCCTTACCCCACCGAGATGCCTGACCTTGTAGCGGAAGTGCGCTCCGAAGGCCAGACCGTGGACGCGCTCGAGCGACGGCTTCGCTTTCTGCGCGAGCAAGGTGTCCCATGCACGCTTCTCGTTGACCCAGAATTGGCCACCGTCACCGTGCATGACGCCGGGCGCGCATGGACGGCGCGCCGAGGCGAGCACGTCACGCTCGAATCGCTGAACGGCTTCGATTTCGACGTCAACGAACTGTTGGATTGACTGCCTATCGGACAGCGGGCGTCGCGGTGCATGCCCGGCAGTGTCAAATGCACCTTTGATACCACTAGAACATTTGTTTGCAGCGATCTAGTATGTCGCATACGTGTCGCGAACCGGTGGTAGCATCCGTGCACGACGTGACACACAGGCAGGTGGGAACGATGGCAGACGACCGGGCACGAGCTCTCGATTTGGCGCTCCAACAGATTGAAAAGGCGCACGGCCGGGGCGCAGTCATCCGGCTGGGCGAGGGCACGCCCATGCAGGTCGAAGCGATTTCGAGCGGGTCGCTGGCTGTGGATATCGCGCTTGGCATCGGCGGCATCCCGCGGGGGCGCGTGACGGAGATCTTCGGCCCCGAATCTGCCGGTAAGAGCACGCTCGCACAGCACATCATGGCCGAAGCGCAAAAGGCGGGCGGCACGGCGGCGTATATCGATGTCGAACACGCACTCGACCCCGGTTATGCGAAGGACCTGGGCATCAGCCTCGAACAGCTGCTGGTCTCGCAGCCGGACACGGGCGAGCAGGCGCTCGAGATTTGCGAAGCGCTCGTGCGTTCGAACGCGGTCGACGTGATCGTGGTCGACTCGGTGGCAGCGCTGGTGCCGCGCGCCGAGATCGAGGGCGAGATGGGCGATGCCCACGTCGGATTACAGGCGCGCTTGATGTCGCAGGCACTACGAAAGCTGACAGCGACGATCGCGCGGACGAGCACGGCGGTGATCTTCATCAACCAGCTGCGCGAGAAGGTCGGCATCGTCTTCGGCAACCCGGAAGTCACGCCGGGCGGCCGCGCACTGAAGTTCTACTCGTCGGTGCGCATCGACCTGCGGCCGGTCGAACAGATCAAGCGCGGCACGGACCCTGTCGGAAGGCGGGTGCGCGCGAAGATCGTCAAGAACAAGGTTGCTGCGCCATTCAAAACCGCAGAGTTCGACATCATGTTCGATTCTCCGCGTGGGATCAGCCGCTCGGGAGATGTTGTCGACCTCGGGGTCGAGAAGGGCGTGCTGACGAAGAACGGCGCGTTCTACAGCTACGGCGACATGCGCATCGGGCAGGGCCGCGAGAACGCAAAGACGTTCCTCGACGACAACCCTGAGCTGCGCGACGAGGTGGAGACGGAGATTCGGCGTGAGGCCGGGCTGCCGCCGCTCAAGGGCAAGGATGGCGCGGCGATGAAGGTCGAAGCGTCGGCCTGAGGCTGTCCATGGATGGCGGACAACAACGCCGGGTCGTGGAAGTGCGGAGTGCCGGGAAGCGCGGACGACGCATCGTTGCGTTCGACGACGGCGCCGAGGTAACGGTCTCGTGGGCGCGGATCAAGGACGAAGGTATCGCACCGGGGGTCGCATTCGATCCGTCTCACATCGAGCAGATCTGCCGCGACGACGCCCGCACCGAAGCCCACGAGGCCGCGCTGCGCATGCTCGCGGCGCGCCCGCGGGCGGCGCAGGAAGTGCAACAACGGCTCCGCCAGCGGGGCTTCGATACGGAGACGGCAGACCGGGAGGTCCGGCGGCTTCAGATGGCCGGGCTGCTTGATGACGCGCAGTTCGCTGAAGCGTTCGTCGAGAGCCGCCAACGGGCAGGGCCGCGGTCGGCGCGGGCGCTGGCTGGCGAATTGCGGGCGAAAGGCGTGGATCGCGGCGTCGCCGGTGACGCGACGGCAGAAGTGGACGACGAGGCGGCCGCGATCGCATTGGCGCTCGCGCGGGCAGCGCGCATGACTGGCCTCGACGGCGAGACACGCCACCGTCGGCTCGCCGGGTTGCTCCAGCGGCGAGGGTTTTCTTACGGGACGATCGAGCGTGCGCTGCGACAGGTGTTGACCGAGTAGCGACGCCTGCACGGACTCTGGACGATCGCGGTGGCTGGAAGCCGCGGCTCCCTCACGGTCGCGGTACCGACCCGTTGGTCACGCGTTTCGACGCGAGCTAACGGTTGAGCGGGCTGTGCAGTTCTTTGACCCGCCTTCACCTGCGGGTTACGATCGCGCCTATCTTATAAAGGTGCCGAGACCGGGCAGAAAGCTTCATGTTCTTGCTCGTTTCGACTTATTTGGAGCACTTCGATGCTGGCGATAGTCGCGATTATCGTCGGCCTGGCGGGCGCGCTGGTTGGCGTGGCGGCGGGTATGTTGTACCGCCGGCGCGCCGAGGGCACATCACTGCAGCAGGCGGAGGAGCAGGCCAGCCGCACACTCGCTGAGGCCGAATCAAAGAAACAAACCCTCCTTTCGGAGGCGCATGAGGAACGTCTTCAACAGCGAAAGGCCTTCGACGAGGAGGTTCGGGAGCAGCGCTTGCAGACGCAGCGGGCCGAGGAGCGCCTCGCGCAGAAGGAAGCGAACCTCGACCGCAAGAGCGAAACACTCGACCGGCGTGACCAGGCAATCCGTGACCGCGAAACCCGTGTCGATCAACTACGCGCGGAGGCGCAGCAGCTCCGAGACCAGCAATCCACCGAGTTGGAACGCATCAGCGGGCTGACCACCGGCGAAGCCCGTGACCAGCTCCTCGCCGCCGTCGACGTCGAAATCCGCGACGAAGCAAGCCGCCGCGTCCGGGAGATGGAGAAGGAAGTCGAAGCCAACGCGTCTATCCGCGCGCGTAAGATCCTCGCGACCGCCATCCAGCGTGTCACCTCCGAGGTCACGGCCGAGACGACGGTCTCCGTGGTGCAGATTCCGAGCGACGATATGAAGGGCCGCATTATCGGCCGTGAAGGACGGAATATCCGCGCAATCGAAGCCGCGACCGGCGTCGACCTGATCATCGACGAC
Organism: bacterium; assembly: GCA_017308185.1. Classification (GTDB taxonomy): domain Bacteria; phylum Chloroflexota; class Dehalococcoidia; order Tepidiformales; family Tepidiformaceae; genus JAFKFP01. Next base: position 6,488 of record JAFKFP010000263.1, read on the forward strand.
ACACCCGACGCCGTGACCGTTAGCGCCTTCGACCCGGTACGGCGCGAGATCGCGCGGCAGGCGTTGAGTTCGCTCGTTCATGACGGCCGCATCCACCCGACGCGCATCGAAGAGGCCGTGAACAAGGCGAAGCGCGATGTGGACCAGACGATGGCCGAGGCGGCAGAGGCAGCCGCTGCAGAGGCCGGCGTGCTGAATCTCCACCCCGAAGTTATGAAAGTATTCGGCCGGCTACGGTACCGCACGAGCTACGGCCAGAACGTTATGCGCCATTCCATCGAGACAGCGCACATCGCGGGGCTCATTGCGCGCGAAATCGGTGCGGACGCGGATATCGCACGCACGGGGGGCTTTTTGCACGACCTCGGCAAGGCTGTCGACCACGAAGTCGAGGGCACGCACGCGATCATCGGGGCCGAAATCGCGCGGCGGTTCAAGGTCAGAGAGGCGGTCGCCCACTGCATCGAGGCGCACCACGAAGAGGTGGAGCCGCACAGCGTCGAGGCGATCATCGTGATGATGGCGGATGCGGTGAGCGGGGGTCGGCCTGGCGCGCGGCGCGAATCGCTCGAAAACTACATTCGAAGGCTCGAAACGCTCGAAGGCATCGCCAAGGGTTTCAAGGGTGTGGAATCGGCGTTCGCCATCCAGGCAGGGCGCGAAATCCGCATCATCGTGAAGCCCGAGCAGGTGGACGACCTCGAGGCGATGCGCATCGCCCGGGATGTGAGCCAGCAGATCGAAGAGACGATGGAGTACCCCGGCCAGATCAAGGTGACCGTGGTACGCGAGACCCGCGCGACCGAAGACGCGAGGTAACCGGTCATGCGGATGCTGTTTCTTGGCGACATCGTGGGAAGCTGTGGGCGCGACGCCGTCGTCGACGCGGTACCCCGGCTACGGCGCGAACTTGCACTCGACTACGTCATCGCGAACGGCGAGAACATCGCGGGCGGCAAGGGGATCAACGAGAAGACCGCCGAGCAGCTATTCGATTGCGGCGTAGACCTGATCTCCGGCGGAAACCACACCTTCCAGATCCGGGAGTCGTACTCGTACCTCGACTCCACACCGGGGATCACGCGGCCGCTCAACTACCCGCCCGGGGCGCCCGGCCGAGGCATCGCCGAAGCGGGCGACCTCGTGCTGGTGAACCTGATTGGGCGGGCGTTCATGGGCAGCGATTATGACGACCCATTCCGGGCCGTGGACGCCGCGCTCAGCGGAATCAGCCAGAACCGCTTCATCCTCGTCGATCTGCACGCCGAGGCTACGAGCGAGAAGCAGGCGATGGGCTGGTATCTTGATGGCCGTGTGACGGCGGTGGTTGGTACACACACACATGTGCCGACCGCCGACAATCGCGTGCTCCCGCACGGCACCGCCTACTGTTCAGACGCCGGGATGTGCGGCGCCCGCGATTCGGTCATTGGCGACGAAGTCCAGGCCGTCATTCAGCGGTTCCTCACTCAGATGCCGACGCGGCTCAAGCCCGCAGAGGGACCCGCCGTTATCAATGGCCTGCTCATCGAGGCGGATGACCGGACGAAGCGGGCGACGAGTATCGTGCGCTACGACGAAGGGATGTGCTGATGGCGATCGGCGATTTTCACCTGCACAGCACCGCATCAGATGGCGTCCAAACGCCGTCGTGGGTGATCGGGACTGCATTCGCGCGGGGCGTGCAGGTGCTCGCGCTCAGCGACCATGACACGACGGCCGGGCTCGATGAGGCGGCGGCCGCGGCGAAGGAGGCGGGCCTGCGGCTCATCCCGGGGCTGGAACTCAGCACCGACCTGGGCAAGGCGGATGTGCATCTGCTCGCGTATGGGTTCGACCGGACGTCAAAGCCGTTGCAGGACTTCCTGCAGTGGCAGCGCGATGGGCGCATCGGCAGGACGCGGCGCATCGTCGAAATTCTCGCCGAACAGGGGATGCCGCTCGACGTTGCCCGCGTGTTCGAGATTGCCGGGGAGGCCACGGTTGGGCGTCCGCATGTCGCACGCGCGCTGCTCGAAAAAGGCTATGTAGCGAGCGTGCAGGAGGCCTTCGACCTGTGGCTCGGTAACGGCAAGCCGGGGGATGTTGACCGCCCAAAACTGGAACCGGCCGATGCCATCCGCGTGGTGCACGAAAACGGCGGCGTCGTGTTCGTCGCCCACCCCGTCTTCATCGGGGAGGATTACGCGGCCGCGATCGAACAGCTCCGCGCATGGGGCGCTGACGGCATCGAAACCTATTACAAACACTACGACCCGGCGACCGTCGCCGCCCACGCAGCGCTCGCGGCGCGGCTTGGGATGGCAGCCTCGGGCGGAAGCGACTACCACGGGCTCGGCAACCCTGACGATCGGGAGATCGGCGACATCCCCTTCCCGGACGAGCGCGTCGTCGAGTTCGTCTCGTTCATCGAACAGAACACCGCGTGCCCGGAGGTGCAATGATGGAGCTTGGCGCAGACGAGATCGAGGCGATCATCCCGCACCGCTACCCGTTCTTGCTCGTGGACCGGATCGTCGAACTCGCCGAAGGCCAGCGCGCGACTGGCATCAAGAACGTGACTGCGAACGAATGGTTCTTCGAGGGGCATTTCCCCGGGCGCAAGGTGATGCCCGGCGTGCTCATTGTTGAGGCGATGGCCCAGGTTGCGGCAGTCGCGCTCATGAAGGGCGTGGACGCGGGGGGGAAGTCACCGCTCTTCGGCGGGATAGAGGATATGCGGTTTCGGCGGCCGGTCGTGCCGGGCGACCAGTTGCGGCTCGAGTTCGACCTGACGAAGCGCCGCGGGCCAATCGGCAAGGGGCACGTACGCGCAACCGTCGATGGCGCGCTGGCGGCTGAGGGCGTTATCTCGTTCGCGCTCGTCGACCTCTCAGGAGAGGCTTCGTAACCGCCGCGTCAACGCCAGGCACATCGGCGGCTGCGGGCGAGGGTATGCATTTGATAGGATCGATGTCATGACAACGATTGTGGCGTGCGCGCGCCACCCCGAAGTGGAGACGGCGCTTCGTTGCAGCCGCTGCGATACACCTATCTGCCCGAAGTGCCTGGTCCAAACACCCGTTGGTGCGCGCTGTCGCGATTGCGCGCGC
>JAFKFP010000165.1 GCA_017308185.1 bacterium
CGCCGCCGCAGCGCACGGCGTACTTTTCGAGCAGCCGCAGGCCGGGTGTTGTCTTGCGGGTATCAAGGATGACGGCGCCGGTGCCCTCGACTGCATCGACGAATTGCCGCGCCATGGTGGCGATGCCGCTCAGGCGTTGCACGAAGTTGAGCGCCACGCGCTCGCCCTGGAGGATGGCGCGGACACTCGCCTGGACCGTCGCGAGGACATCTCCGGGCTGGAACGGTTGGCCTTCGTTGACGCGGATATCGAAGCGCGACGAGGGGTCGAATGCGCGGAAGGCGATGAGCGCGAGCGGTAGCCCGGCCAGCACGCCGGGCTCTTTTGCGATGAGACTGCCGACGCCGAGGAGTTCCGCGGGCACCGTGGCGAGGGTCGTGACATCGTCAGCGGCGCGGTCTTCGGCGAGGACGCGCGTTACGATTTCGTGGGCGGCAACATCGGGGAACGGCTCATTCGCCACGGCGGAACACCTGCCTTCTGTGCCAGTGTTTATCGTCGGTGTGAGGGAAATCGGCGCGGTAGTGGGCGCCGCGGCTCTCCTCGCGGGCGAGCGCGGCGTGTAACACGAGCCGCGAGACGATCGCCATTTGGCGCCGTTCGTGCGCGTGACGCGTGGGAGAGGTGGTTGCGGCATCCCAGTTAGCGGCCAGTGCGAGGCCTTTTCGCATGCCGGCGCCGTCGCGCTCGATGCCAGCGGTGGTCCACATCAGCGCCTGCACGGCCTCATGGGAAGGGGCCGCGCCATCGCGGAAGGGGATGGATTCGGCTGCCGCAAGGGGCGCGGGCCAGGTGTCCGCCGCGGCGATATCCTCGACGACGCGCTTACCGAAGACAACCGTTTCCATGAGTGAGTTGCTCGCGAGGCGATTTGCGCCGTGGACACCGGTGCAGGCAGCCTCGCCGCAGGCGTACAGGCCGCGGAGCGACGTGCGGCCAAAGAGGTCCGTGCGGACACCGCCCATGAAGTAATGCGCCGCGGGCGCAACGGGGATGGGCTGCGTGCGCATATCGATGCCGGCTTCGTGGCAGAACGTCCAGATGCCCGGGAAACGAGCCTGCAAGTCGACTCCATTGATACCAGTGCAATCGAGGACGACATCATCGGACCCGGCAGCGTGCATTTCTGAGACGATCGCGCGGGCCACGACATCACGCGGCGCGAGGTCACCAAGCGGGTCATAGCGGTTCATGAACGCTTCGCCGGCGGCGTTGCGGAGGGTCGCGCCCTCGCCGCGTACCGCTTCGGAGATAAGGAAGGGCGGCGCGCCGGGCATCCGCAGCGCCGTGGGATGGAATTGGTAGAACTCGACGTCAGCGATCTCTGCGCCAGCTTCGAAGGCGAGCGCGATGCCATCGCCCGTGGCGACTGCCGGGTTGGTGGTGTGAGAAAAGAGCTGGCCCGCCCCGCCCGTGGCGAGGACGGTATGGGGCGCGCGGTATTCCTCACGAGAGCCATCGTTGAGGTTTATCGCGGCAACACCAACGACGCGGCCGCGCTCGACTATGAGTTGAGTCGCGAGAGTGTGGTCGAGGATGAGTATCGAAGGGTCGGCAGCG
>JAFKFP010000264.1 GCA_017308185.1 bacterium
GCAGGTCCACGCGGAGATCGAGGAGAAGATCTTCTACCCCGCGTTCCGAGAGAAGAGTGACGCGAGCGACGCCGACAGCGTGTTCCGTGAAGCCACAGAGGAGCACCACGTCCAACATGTCCTCATCGGGGAGCTAAACAAGATGCAGGATGATGACCCCGAGTTCGAGGCGAAGTTCACCGTGCTGGCGGAAAACGTGCGCCATCACATTGAGGAAGAAGAATCGGAAATGCTGCCAGAAGCGGCAAAAATGGACGACGATTTGCTGGCAACGCTCGGGAGCAAGATGAAGGAAAAGAAGCAGGACATGATGGCTTCGATGAAGGGATGAGCTCCGCCGCTCCGAGGGCGAGTTTCGCGTGCGTCAGCTTCGCGCGCCCTCGGGGGCCAAGCAGCATTGGCCCCGTCCGGGATCCCCTGATAGAGTAGCCTCCGATTCGCATGCTTATCGACCTACACTCGCACACATGGCCCCGATCCCACGACAGCGTTCTCAACCCCGACGATCTCATCGTCCGAGCCCGGCAGGCCGGGCTCGATGCGATCGTGTTCACCGAACACGACACCGTGTGGGACTTCAAGTCGATCGAGGAGTTGCGGGCGAAGCACAACTTTCTTGTGCTCGCGGGCGTTGAGATTAGCACGGACGACGGGCACATCCTGGCCTTCGGGATCGACAAGTACGTCTTCGGCATGCACCGGTCCAAGGAACTCGCAGGGTACGTAGAGAACGCCGAGGGAGCGATGGTCGCGGCGCACCCCTACCGGCGCCAGATGCCCTGGTTCAGCCGGAACGAAGAGGAGTACCAGGGCGCACTCGAAAAGGCGAGCCGGAACCCGGCATATCAATATGTGCAGGGGCTCGAGACGCAGAACGGCCGTGGCAGCGACAAGGAGAACGAGTTTTCACGAAAGCTCGCGGGCATGATGCAGTTACAGGGCACGGGCGGCACGGATTCCCACGCCATCAGCGACGTGGGTAAGTGTGCGACGTACTTCGAAGCCGAGATTCATGACGAGCGCGAACTGATCGCAGCCATCAAATCGGGGGCGTTCTACCCCGTGGACCTACGCACGGGCGAGGCCATACGCGTCGAATCGATCACGTAGATTGCGCTTCGCTTCACAACCTGCGGGTTGGGTAGTAGGATTGGGACGACCAGAAGCCATCCACCGCGGGAACCGCGTGGGTAAACAGGAGTGCCCCTCGTGACCTATGTCATTACGACCCCCTGCATCGACGTCCAGGACCAGGCATGCGTTGAAGTGTGTCCTGTGGACTGCATCCACTTCGATGAGGGTGAAGACCGCATGCTCTTCATCAACCCTGACGAATGCATCGACTGCGGCGCATGCGAGCCGGCGTGCCCGGTGAGCGCAATTTTTGCTGAGGACGACGTGCCCGGTGACCGCGAGGAATTCAAGGCACTGAACGCCGACTGGTACACCGACAAGGGCCCTGTCCGGGCGAGAGTCAACGAAATCCAACCTGCCTGATTTCAGCTACAAGAGTGCTGGGGCCATCCAGTCCGGATGGCCCTTTCGTTGTGTCTTTCAAGATTGACCGGTGGCCCACGCTCGGGGAACATCGAACTGTTGCGCCACGTATCAAGCGTGACGTGGAGGAGTAATCATGGCTGACCGTGCGACCATCACCGCAACCCCCCGGACTGTGCTCGGGAAGAAGGTCAAACAGCTACGGCAACAGGGCATTCTGCCCGCTAACATCTACGGCCGCGGCCTTGATTCGACGGCGATCCAGGTGGACTCACGGGCATTCGGCCAGACGATCAAGGCTTCGGGCGTGCGCAGCATGTTCGAGATCGCGGTTGCGGGCGAGAGTGCACCGCGTTATGTGGTGATCCGGGCACTCACGCGCAAGGGCGGCACCGGCGACCCGATCCACGTCGATTTCTTCCAGGTGGACCTGAACCGGCCGATTACGACCAACGTCGCGCTGCGGCTCGAAGGCGAATCGCCAGCGGTGCGGGACCTCGCCGGGACGCTCGTGCACAGCCTGGACCTGGTCTCGGTGCGCTGCACGCCACTTAACATCCCCGATGCGCTGGTCGCGGACGTGGGGATGCTGAAGAGCTTTGACTCGACGCTGACCGTGGGCGATCTGAAGGCGCCCGACGGCGTCGAGATTCTGACAGACCCGTCCGTGGCCGTCGCGATCGTTTCGCCCCCACGCCTGCGGCTCGACACGGAAGAAGAGGGCGGCGAAGCCGCCGAACGTGCCGAGGAAGCGGAAGCGGCGGAGCCGGCAGAGTAACAGGACATTATGGCGCGTGTGTATCCATCGGACCCGGGCGTTGCCGCCCTGAGGCTCTTCCAGAGCTGGTTCGGTGGACACTATGCACGCAGCCTGGCAATCGACGAAACAGATTCAGACGATGGGCTGTATACGGCAAGCCTGACGGTGGGACGGCGCTGGACGCTTTCTGTGACCATCCTCAATACGCTGCTCGCGGGCGCTTCGGTGCAATACGAGGCGGCGCGGGCGGCAGTGGAACGGCGGTTGGACGCGGAGGACCGCTCAATCGTGTTGTGGGCGCCGCGTGGGGCCCCGCTGCCGGCGGCCGAGCCAGGCCTCTCGGAGGTAGCGCTGGCCGTCGAGCGTGCCAACACCATCGAGGATGGGCGGCTCGAAGTGCGGCGGCCGATCGAACTCTACTTGCGGCGCGTGGACACGACCGGGTCGGTCGTCACCGTGCTGGGCGGGTTGAGCGCGCATTGGGCACAGTTCACAAACCGCGTGCCGGGGAGTTTCCAGCTGAACTCGGGCCAGCTCTTCCGGCTGCCGCACTCGCAGGAAGAGCGCGACGACCTGGCGGACCGGATCGTGCTCGCGGCCGGACAGCCGGGCGTGGACGACACGGAGACGATCCGGACTGAAGACTGCTGGACGGCGAACGACCTGGGCGACGGCGGTTCGTTCGTGCTCGGGACGCCGGAGCCTGAAAACGACGAACAGAGCGCGGCACTCCGCCGTACGCTTCGCAAGTTGCTGAAACGGGCCGAGCCGCGTCTGCGCGAAGGCACGTTCGATGCGCGCGCGCTGGTGGTGCTGGGGGCCGCGACCTACGCCGACGAAGAAAAGCTGACGTGGGCGCTGCGGGGGATGGACCCCTCGCTCTACGCGGGATACGACATCCTTGCCGTGTGTGCCGACGGCGTGGTGAAGACGCTTCTTCAACCGGGCCGGTCCACACTCCCGTGGGATGCTCCGCTCTAGAGACCTTTCCCAACCGGCGTATTTTACACAAAGACTTTACCTCTCACGTACGCACTCATGCGAAGGGGGGATGGTATGTTGTGTAAAGTCAGGGGGCCACGCTTGGCTCCGAGCCGCGTGGGCCGTGAGCCACTCCAAGACGAGCGGTCGCGAATCCTGCACACATGATCACCCGGAGGTATTGGATGACGAAACGACGACCAGGGAGCCGCTACATGATCGCGGCCGGCGCTGCACTCGCAGGTCTCATCGCGATGGTAGCGGTAGCGCTACCAGCTTCGGCGCAGACGACCCCGACAACGACAGCATCCGCGACGCAGACGAACAACCTCGTGACGGGATGGAACCTCGTTGGCTGGCTCCACAGCACGATGAGCGTGGGCGACGCGCTGGGTGGTGGCCCGAACGGCCCCGCAAACGGCACGAACGATGTGACTGCCAGCGTCGACGTCGTCTGGGGGTTTGATTCGCCCAGCCAGACGTGGTCAGCGTACTTCCCGGCAGCGGCCAGCATCCCGGGCGCCAACGACCTGAAGCAGTTGAAGTCGCCGAATGGCTACTTCGTACACGCGACGGCTGACGTGAACTGGATTGTCGCCAACTAGGCACACCAGAGGACATACAACATGAAGGCCCGTACCTTTCGAGGTGCGGGCCTTTTGCTCGGCCAGGAGGATGGATGATGACGGACAAGCCGGCGCTGGGGTTTATCGGGATGGGGATTATGGGCGCACCCATGGCGCGAAACCTGTTGAAGGCGGGTTACGCCGTCACGGTGTGGAACCGTACGTGGCCGAAGGCTGCGGCATTGGTGTCTGATGGCGCGGCAACTGCGGGTTCGCCATCGGAGGTCGCCGCTGCGAGCGACATCATCCTGACATGCGTCACCAACTCACCGGACGTGGAGGAGGTCGCCCTGGGCCCGGGCGGGGTCATCGAAGGGGCGGCCGCAGGGACGGTGTTCATCGACCATTCGACGATCTCACCGGCGGTCACGCGGACGATCGCAGCCAAATTGGCCGAAAAAGGCATCGCGATGCTTGATGCGCCCGTGAGTGGCGGCGACATCGGGGCGCAGGCGGGCACGCTGGCGATCATGGTGGGCGGCGAAGCAGAGGTTTTCGAGCGGTGCAGGCCCGTGCTCGCGGCCATGGGCAAGACCATCGTGCATTGCGGCCCGAGCGGCGCGGGGCAGGTGGTGAAAGCGTGCAACCAGGTCGCAGGCGGTCTCAATTTGCTTGCGCTGGCCGAGGCGGTGGCGCTCGCACGGCGATCCGGCGTGGATGCAGCAAAGATGCTCGAAGTGGTGGGCGCGGGAGCGGCCGGTTCGTGGATGATCTCGAACCTGGGGCCGCGAGCGCTGCGGCGCGATTTTGAACCCGGCTTCATGGTGGAGCTCATGCAGAAAGACTTGCGGCTCGCGCTGGACGCAGCAGCGGCAAGCCACACGCCTTTGGCCGGGACGGCACTGGTGCACCAGCTATTCGCGGTGCTGGAGGCCGCAGGCCGCGGCCGCGAAGGCACACAGGCACTTGTCGACGCGATAGCATCGCTCACTGGTGATGCGCAAGGGGACCGAGTGGGTTAGCCGAAGAGCGGGCCGCCGGCGTCGATAATCTCGCCGCTCACGGCGATGACTGCCGGGCGTTCCTCGCAGTAGCCTTCGTTTTCGCACTTGTCGAACACGAATGCAGCGCGCTTCTTGTCGAACTTGATAGCCCAGGTACCGAGCGCGATGCCTGCGCTGGGCTTGGCCTTTTCGGCCTGGAGCACCTTGATGAGGGCTTCTATCTCTTCATGTCCCATGGTTCTGGCTCACTCCTTGAAGCTTAAGCCTATCAGACGCGTTCCATGACTTCTGGCGCGGCTACCGGTCCGACGTGACAAGGCACGGGGCAGGCGGTGAGAATCTAAGGAACGGAGGAGGTGTCAGCATGCCTGTGGGGACCATGGAAGCGAGTCAGAGCGCGGGGCTATCGCCATCGGGCGCCGTACTGAAGACAATGCACGATGCGGCGGCGCGGCTGCAGATGAACCAGGAAGTCGTGGAACTCCTGAGCACGCCGTGGCGCGAGATGCATGCGCAGCTTCCTGTCCGCATGGACGACCGCAAGCTCCGCATCTTCGAAGGTTACCGGGTGCAGCACAACGGAGCGCGCGGGCCGTACAAGGGCGGAGTGCGGTTTCACCCCAAGGCCGATATCGACGAAGTGCGCGCACTCGCGATGCTGATGACCTACAAGTGTGCATTGCTGGACCTGCCTTTCGGGGGCGCCAAGGGCGGCGTGATGTGCGACCCCACGCGCATGAGCCAGACCGAACTCAACCGGCTGACGCGGACCTACACACAGCACATCGGGCAGGTGCTGGGCGTGGCGCGGGACATCCCGGCGCCGGACATGGGGACGAACGCCCAGACGATGGCCTGGATGATGGACGCGTACGGCCAACGCTACGGTTACACGCCGGGGATTGTGACGGGGAAGCCGGTGGAACTCGGTGGGAGCTTCGGGCGCAACCAGGCGACGGGCCGGGGAGTCGCCACGTGCCTGCGCGAGCTGGCCCGGCACGAAGGGGCGAAGCCCCAGGATCTGCGTATCGCGGTACAGGGGTATGGGAACGTGGGTTCGTGGACCTGCCGCATCGCGCACGAGATAGGGTTCCGCGTCGTGGCAGTGAGTGATGTCAAGGGCGGCATCATGAACGCCGAGGGCATCGATATCGCGCAGCTCGACCACTGGTTCGCGGTGGCCGGCAGTGTGGCCGGGTTCGAAGACGCGACACCGATCACGAACGAGCAGCTGTTGGAGACGGAATGCGACTACCTCGTGCCGGCGGCGCTGGGCGAAGTCATCACTGGCGAAAACGCGGGGCAGGTGCGAGCGCGCTACGTGGTAGAGGCGGCCAACCACCCCGTGACGCCCGAAGGGGACGCGATACTTGCTGAGCGCGGGATACAGGTGCTCCCGGACATCCTGGTGAACGCCGGCGGGGTGACGGTTTCCTACTTCGAGTGGACGCAAAACATCCAGCAGTTCCGGTGGCCGTTGGAGCGCGTGAACAGCGAGCTGGACATACGCATGGTCGGTGTATTCAGTGATGTGCTTGCGCGTGCCGGCCGCGACGGGACGCGTCCGCGGGAGGCGGCGCTCGATATCGCGCTGGAGCGCGTCGCGAAGGCCATAGAGCTGCGCGGCTTTGTGTAGGGCCTGGCCGGCGGGGCGCACGCCTTTATAGTCCCGATACCTGATCCACTCGATCACGCCATCGTGGCAGTCCCCCTCATGGGGCTGTATTTGCCGGCTACAGTGCCTCAGGGTCGGGGCCGGGACCGTCTGGCACTGGCTCGTCGTCATCGGGGTCCGGCGCGAGGGCCGCTACCACGAGCGGGTGAAGCCCGGGTCCGCCGACACGGACGTACTCGAGAAGTTGCGTTTTGAAGCGGCGCTCCCAGAATCGGTTGACGTGCGTGGAGATGCCCGCAACCGCTTCTTCGACGGTGTAGGGCTCGTAGAAGAGCGCAATGTTATTCACCATGTGCACCATCTTCTTCTCGTCCACGGCTACTCACCCCCGACGGGCGAGGAGCCGGCGAGGGCGCCATCGCGGTCCCGGCGCCGGCGGCGTGATGTCGCTTCGCGGAATTCTTTGCGGGCGGCCTGCCAGCCGGTCTCGTGGCTGGTCTTTGCAACCTCGACGGCGGTCACCTTGTACTCGGGGCACTCGGTGGCCCAGTCGCTGAACTCAGTGGTCACGACGTTCACGGCGGCACCGGGGAAATGGAAGGTGGTGTAGACCACGCCTGGCTGCATGCGAGGAGAGACGAGCGCGTGGAGCGTCGTAGAGCCGGCGCGGCTTGTCAGTTCGATGAGGTCGCCGTCGCGGATGCCGCGGTTTTCGGCGTCCCAGGGGTGGATCTCGAGGAGGTCTTCATCATGCCAGAGCATGTTTGGTGTGCGGCGAGTCTGGGCGCCCACGTTGTACTGGCTGAGGATGCGGCCGGTAGTGAGGAGCAGCGGGAAGCGGTCAGTGGTGCGCTCATCGGTGGGCACGAACTCGGTGATCATGAACATGCCCTTGCCCTTGACGATGCTTTCGCGGTGCATCACGGGCGTACCGGCGGGTGCGGCATCGTTGCAGGGCCACTGGACGCTGCCAAGGCGATCGAGCTTCTCGTATGTGACGCCGCTGAAGGTGGGTGTGAGGCGGGCGATTTCGTCCATGATCTCGGAGGGATGGGTGTAGTTCATCGGGAAGCCCATGGCGTTGGAGATGAGCATTGTGACTTCCCAGTCGGCGTAGCCTGCGCGTGGCGGAATAGCCTTTCGCACGCGGCCGATGCGCCGCTCGGCGTTCACGAACGTGCCATCCTTCTCGAGGAATGAGGAGCCTGGGAGGAAGACGTGAGCGAAACTGGCCGTCTCGTTGAGGAAGAGGTCGTGCAGGACGACGCACTCCATCGCGCCGAGGCCCGCCGCGACGTGGTGCTGGTTGGGGTCGGATTGGACGATGTCTTCGCCCTGGATGTAGATAGCTTTGAAGGTGCCGTCAACGGCGGCATCGAGCATGTTCGAGATGCGGAGGCCGGGTTCGCCCTGGAGGCTGACGCCCCAGGTCTCTTCGAAGCGCGAGCGGACGCTGTCATCGGAGACGTGACGGTAGCCAGAGAATTCGTGGGGGAACGAGCCCATGTCGCATGAGCCCTGGACGTTGTTCTGGCCGCGCATCGGGTTCAGGCCGACGCCGGGACGGCCGAGGTTGCCAGTCGCCAGGACGAGGTTCGCCATGCCCATGACTGCCGTGGAGCCCTGGCTATGTTCAGTCACGCCGAGGCCATAGTAGATACCGGCGTTCCCGCCCTTCGCGAAGAGCCGCGCCGCGCCGCGGACGTGTTCAGCGGGGACGCCCGTGATGGGCTCGACGGACTCGGGCGAGTGGCGCTCGTCAGCGATGAATGCGCGCCAACGCTCGAAGGCGCGCGCGTCGCACATGGCGGCCACATAGGCCTCATCCACAAGCCCTTCGGTGACGACCACGTGGGCGAGCGCGTTGATGACGGCCACATTCGTGCCCGGGCGAAGGGCGAGGTGGTAATCGGCTTCGACGTGGGCGGTGCGGACGAGGTCGATCTCGCGGGGATCGACGACGATGAGGCGCGCGCCCTGGCGGATGCGCTGCTTCATGCGGGAGGCGAAGACCGGGTGTGCATCAGTTGGGTTGGAGCCGATCACAAGGATGACGTCGCAGGCTTCGATCGAGTCGAAGTCCTGCGTACCGGCGGAGGTGCCGAGTGTGGCGGACATCCCATAGCCCGTGGGCGAGTGGCAGACGCGCGCGCAGGTGTCGACGTTGTTGTTGCCGAAGCCGGCGCGCACGAGCTTCTGGACGAGGAAAGTCTCTTCGTTCGTGCAGCGCGATGAGGTGACGCCGCCGACGGCCTCGGGGCCATATTTCGCCTGGATGCGCTTGAACTCGCTTGCGGTGTACGCGATGGCTTCGTCCCACGAAACCTCACGCCAGGGATCCGTGATCTTCTCGCGGATCATGGGTGAGAGGATGCGGTCGGGGTGGTTGGCGTAGCCCCAGGCGAAGCGGCCTTTCACGCACGAGTGGCCATGGTTGGCCTGGCCGTCTTTGTAGGGGACCATGCGGACGACTTCGTTGCCTTTGAGATCGGCTTTGAAGGTGCAGCCCACGCCACAGTAGGCGCACGTGGTGATAACACTTCGCTGCGGCTGGCCCTGTTCGAGGATGGTCTTCTCAGTGAGCGCGGACGTCGGGCAGGCCTGGACGCAGGCGCCGCAGGAGACACACTCGGAATCGAGGAACAGCATATCGCCGGGGGAGATCTTCGAGGCGAAGCCGCGGCCTTTGACCGTGAGTGCGAACGTGCCCTGGATGTCGTCGCAGGCGCGTACGCAGCGAGAGCAGACGATGCAGGTGGCGGGGTCAAACGTGAAGTAGGGGTTCGACTCGTCGCGCTCGGCGTGGATGTGGTTCTCGCCGGGGGCGTAGCGCACTTCGCGGACGCCGACGCGTCCGGCCATTTCGTGGAGTTCGCAGTTGCCGGCGCAGTTCAGGCTGTCGAGCGGGTGGTCGGAGAGGTAGAGTTCCATGATGCCCTTGCGGAGGCGGGAGACTTTCGGCGACTCCGTGGAGACTTTCATCCCGGGTTCGACGGGCGTCGTGCAGGAGGCAGGTGTGCCTCTGCGGCCTTCGATTTCGACGACACAGAGGCGGCACGAGCCGAACGGGTCGAGGCTATCGGTGGCGCAGAGCTTCGGGATGTCGCTGCCGGCCTGCATAGCCGCACGCATGA
>JAFKFP010000265.1 GCA_017308185.1 bacterium
TACCGCTCGGCGGTGTTCGTCACGGACGAGGCACAACGTGCGGCGGCGGAAGCTGTTATCAAGGAGCTGAGTGACGAACAGGTGTTCCCAGACCCAATCGTGACCGAGGTCACCGATGCGGGACCGTTCTATCGCGCGGAGCCGATCCACGATGACTACTTCGCCCGGAACCCGAATGCGGGTTACTGCCGGGTGGTGATCGCGCCAAAAGTGGCGAAGATCCGCAAGCAGTGCACGGAGCAGCCCAAGGCCTCAACGCCGTAAACCGGCCTGTGGTTAGCGTCAGGACGTGGGCGCGACGAATCCCGTGCCGGTGGTGACGATAATGTTCGGGCCGGCGGATGTGGTGTCTTTCACGGTGACTGCCGTGGCGGAGAGACCGAGCCAGTTCGCAATGGTATCTCCGAGGTCCTGCCAGCTTGAGCCGTAGACGGTGATAGTGGTGGCCTGCTGCGCTGGCTGATTGGGGCCGAGGTCGACGTTATCGATGCCCTTCGACTGGAGGTACACGCCGAGCGCGCGCTCCTGCGTCTCATCGGCTGTGCCTTCGCCGTTCCGCACCTCGACGTGGGAATCGGTGAACGCGACGTTCGGGAAGGCTTTGTTCACCCAGTATTGGATATTCACGGGGTTGCCGAGGAGGACATCGGCGCCGCCGGGGGTGATCCAGTCGCTGACGGTGAGCGTGCCGTTTACGGGGTCGCCAAGCGAGTAGGCCTGGAGGTTCGCGTTGGCATCTTTCACGAGGAGGGCATAGCCAAGCAGCTTGGACTGCGGGATATCGGTAGCAACGAGCGAGTGGTAGTCGTTCCAGAGCTGGACGGGGTTGTTCAGCAAGCCGAGCGACAGCACCTTCTTCAGCGCTGAACTGAGGACAAGCTGCTGCCGTTTGATGCGGTAGAGGTCGCTATCCGTGTTGCGGTAGCGCCCGACGGCGACGGCGTGGTAGCCATCGAGGTGCTGGCGGCCAGGATTGAACTGGATAAGCTTGGCGTGGATATCGTCGTCGCTGTAGTACGAGAGCGGGACAGCGAGGTCATCGGGGATATTGACGTCGATGCCGCCGATGTCATCGATGAGTTGTTCTGTACCGCGGAAGTTGAGCAGCACCCAGTAGTCGATGTTGATGCCGAAGTCGTCCTTGAGGTCTGTCTCGAGCTGTTTTGCGCCCGCGTCCACCGAGCCATCGCCGGCCTGCATACCCGTCGCCCACGAGGTGTTGATGCGGTCCTTGTAGGGTTGCTGGCCGGGCAAGTTGATGTTGACCCAGAGGTCGCGCGGGATGCTCAGCACCGACATCTGTTTGGAGATAGGGTCGATGCTGGCGACCATGAGCGTGTCGGTATTGGCGGGTGCGATGTTGGGGTCGGTGGGACGCTCATCGATGCCCATGATGAGCAGGTTGATGCGGCGGTTGAACACGCTGGCTGCGTTCGGTTCACTCACGATGCTCTGGAGGGGAGTGATACCGGGCAGGTTGAGGATATTCTTGCCGGGGAAGAGCGCGGGCGACACGTGAGCGAGCATGAAGACACTGGTGTAGATGCTCGCGACGCCAAAGGCGAGCAGCGCGACGACAAACATGATGCGCTGCCCGGGCGAGACTACACCAAGGGCGGCGTCACGGCGGGCACGGCGAGCCGCCCGTATCGGTTTCATGCCTGCTTCATCACGACTCGCCATCGGCTGTCACACTTCTCAACGCTCTCCCGCCGGGCACCCACCTATGATGGTCTCCGTTTTCCGGGCTGGCGGCAACCAAAAACAGGACCAAGACGGCGCGTAGTAAACGCGCAGCGCCTGTTTCTAAACCCCTCGGGCCCGGGTTTCATGCCGTGCGCAAGGTGGTTGCGCCGCGCCTTCCCAGCACGAGCAGCAGCATGATGATGCACAATGCCGCCGTAATCGTCATCCCGGCGCGGGGACCGGCGGAGTCGAGGACGGCGCCCTGGATGAGAGGCAGGAAGAGTCCTCCAGCATTCCCGACCGTGACGAGGATGGCAGGGACGCGGGGCGAGGCATCCTGCGATGCGATACCGAGTGCGCATGGCCAGATAGGGCCGAAACAGAGGCCCGCGAGCAGTGCTCCCAGGATGCCCAGCGCGAAGATGCCACTCGCGAGCACCAGCAACAGGCTCGCTGCCAGGCCCCCGGTGATTGCGAGGGCGAGCAACACGAGTGCACGCATGCCGCGGCCGAGCAGCCAGTTTCCGACAATACGGCCGACGCCGAGGGCTGCCCAATAACCGGCCGTGACCAGGGCGCCGGCCATGACGCCCGCTCCGAACGCCTGCGACGTGTACGACGATATCCAGGTGCCGAGGCCGAATTCGGCGCCTACGTACATGAGGAGCACGGCGCCCATGGCCCACAGGAGCGCCGAGGAGCGCAGCCGAGGGATGGAGTCCGCTTCTACTGGGGCGGCGCCCGCACCTGCCGGCGTGTCGCGGGGGCGCAGCCTCAGGGCGGCGGCAGCGAGTGCGGGCACGGCAAGCATGCCGGCATAGACGGCGCCGCGCCCAGCGCCAGCGGCAAGCAGTGCCCCAGCCCAGATGGGGCCGGCGGCGGCCCCCACGGCGAAGACGATGTTGAGGCGGCTCATGGATCGTGCGAGGTCTCCGCCGGCGGAGGCCACAAGGATGTGGGCTGCCGCAACGGTGAGGCCATCGCCGACGCCCAGCACGAGCGCCGAGGCAAGCGCCAGCGGCCAGGATGTCGCGAAGCCGATGCCCCCGAGGCCCAGGGCGATGAGGGCCAGTCCGAACAGCGCGACGAGGCGCTGGTCGGCGCGGTGTCCGAACCATGCAATCGAAGCGGAAGCAGTGATCGAGCCGGCAAACAGGGCGGTGAGCAGCAAACCCGCCGTGCTGAGTGAAACCCCGAGGCCGCCGGCAAGAAACGGCATGGCTGGCCCAAAGGCCGTGCCATAGACGCCGGTGTCGAACAGGACAGCGTAGGGTCCGAGGTTTGCGGTGGGGCGAAAAGCTGATCTCAAGTGGTGATGCGCCGCGAGATGCGTCCATCCCACCGCATCCAATCGATCTCACCTGCGGGACCGCGCAAGAACTCGATCGTCTCTCCGCGGCGTTCGCCATGGAGGATCGCGAAGCGATCGGGGGCGATGCTTACTGCTTGTACGGGCGGCGGCGTGAGCGCGTCATCGGTCCGAAAGAGGGCGGGCGCCTCCTGGACCACGAGGCCCGATGCGTCAGCCGCGACATCGAGCCGTGCTATCGCCTGGGCGTAGCGGCCGGTGTACGAAGCAACCACGGATGCGTCGAGCGGCAAAGATGGGGGGCTGGCGGGCGAGATGCCGAGGAAGTGATGGCGCAAGAGTTCGCTGACGAATGGGCGGAGGCCCCGGCCGGTATCGGCGTTGGTTAGCAGCGTCAGAGCGAAGCCGCGTGACGGCGCGAGTTCGAACGACGAGAGGTGGCCGTTGGTGGCGCCGCCGTGGAAGACGAAGGGTGTGCCGCCGATCTCGGAAAGCATCCATGTGACACCGATGTTGTCGCACATCGAGCCGGCCGCGGCATGAGGACGCTGCATCGCGGCGATGGTGGCGGGCTCGATAATGCGTCCGCCATCCTGGGCCGAGCCATCGCCGAGGTGGAAGGCCGCGTACTGCAGTTGTTCGGCGATGTTGGAGATGATGCCCCCACCGGGAGCGATGGCGCGCGGCACGTGCCATGGGCGCGCGACGACCGGGCCGGCCGTGGTGACGATGTGGCCTGCGGCGAGGCGATGGGGAAGCGCATATTCGGGGAAGTAGGTGGAGAGCCGCATGCCGAGCGGCTCGAAGATGCGCTTGCGTACCACACGTTCGAAGGGCTGGCCGGTGACCGATTCGATGATGCGGCCAAGCACGTACAATCCGGCGTTCGAGTAGGAGAACGTGTGACCCGCGGGGGTGAGTTGGGGCGTCGCGGCCATGCCGGCCACGAACACCGCGAGGGCGTCATCGCCGCGAGCGTTGCGGTCGCCGGCGAAGAAATCGCCATCGAAACCGCCGTGATGGGTGACGAGGTGCTCCAGCGTCAGGATGGCGGCATCGTCTTCGGAAGCGAGACGAAAATCGGGGAGGTAGGTGCGCACGGTGGCGTCGAGGCTCAGGATGCCCTGTTCCACGAGTTGCATCAGGACCGTGGCGGTGAACGTCTTCGAAGTGGAGCCGATCTGGAAGAGCGTCGTATCGGTGACGGGCAGCGGATCGGCCGCGCTGGTGACGCCGAAGCTCGCGGTGTAGGCGTGGCCATCGAAGAGGACGCCGACGGATGCGCCGGGCACCTGGAGCCGGCGCATCTCGGATTCGATCGGCTGGCAAAGCCCGGGAGCGAGCGGCTCTACGCGCATATGGCGGAAGTATAGAGGGCTCGGTGGCCAGGGGTCAGGGTGTGCTGCACGAAGGGTGGACTACAATCCGGGCATGGAATTGAAGGTTATCCGGTATGAGGTGGCTGAGCGGGTGGCGACGATAACGCTCCACCGGCCAGAGCGGATGAACACGTGGACCGGGCGGATGCACACGGAGTACCGCTGGGCCCTGGCACAGGCTGAGGCCAATGCCTCGGTGCGCGTGATTGTGGTGACCGGCGCGGGCCGGGCGTTCTGTGCCGGGGCAGACTCGCGGGCGCTCGAAGGGCACGTCTCGAAGGGCGGCTACGACCCCGGGACGTCAGCCGGCGAGTTGTCGAACCCGGGCTACGGCGTGCGGCCCGAGTTCGATGCGGACTTCGCGTATCACTTCGGGCTGTCAAAGCCGGTGATCGCCGCGATCAATGGCCCGGCCGCGGGTGTCGGCCTGGTCCTGGCATGTTTCGCGGACCTGCGGTTCGCGGCGGCCGGGGTGAAGCTCACGACCTCGCACGGGAAGCTGGGATTGCCGGCGGAGTTCGGGCTATCGTGGCTGCTCCCGCGCATCATCGGGCTGACGTACGCGAACGACATGCTGCTCTCAAGCCGCGTGGTGATGTCAGAGGAGGCGGAGCGCATGGGCCTGGTGAACGCGGTGCTGCCGGGAGACGAACTCATGCCGCACACCTATGCCTATGCGCACGAGCTGGCGGCGAAGATCTCGCCGGAATCGATGCGGGCGACGAAGCGCCAGATCTACACGGACCTGCACCGTGATGCGGCATCGGCGGTGCGGGAGGCGCAGACGCTGCTGGATCAGCTCTCGACACGGGGGGACTTCCGCGAGGGGGTCGCGGCGTTCGTTGAGAAGCGCGCACCGGCGTTCGGGGACCTGGCGTAGCGCCACGACATGCCAGCGGGGAGCGGGCGCCGGAACCTACAACCGGCCGCGCATCCAGGGGACGATGATGTCGAGGAGTCGCTCGCGGGGGTCTGCAAGCCGCGCGCCTTCTTCGCCCACGGGATAGAGATAGTGGCTCGCCCACGGCAGGACTTCGTAGGTCTTGTCCGCGGCCCCGCTGCGCGCCATGAGGTCTTCTTGCTCGGCTGGAAAGATGTCGCAGTCGCCATCCGCGTACACGATGAGCGTGGGGATGGTGACGTGCGCGATCGTATCAGGCAGGTCGGCCTGGCTGCTCAGGCCGCTCCAGGTGCTCAGCCAGGCGCGCGGCGTCATCACGCGTGCCAGTCCGCCGGGCCCGTAGTTCCCAATGATCGGGTCGCCGGGAGAGAAGATGCTGCCTGGCGGCCGGCGGCTTGGGTCGATAGAGAGGTCGAGGTAGGCCGGGTTCGCGAGCGTGCGATAGATAACCATGTAGCGTACGAGGCGCGCCTGACCGGCGATCGACCGCCGGGCAGCGGCATCGAACTCGCTGTAATGGGGCGAACGAAGCAGCGACCGGTACGCTTCGTGTTCGGCGAGGCGCCCCCGTGCGATGGCGTCGAGCCGCGCGTTGCGCGCACGCTGCCGGACCCGGTATTCCGCGAGCCAGGCACTCTCGTAGTGGCTGGGCTCGGGAAACGGCCGGTAACCGTTCACCGGGTTGTACATGTCCCAGGCGGGATCGGTGAGCGTGGGGTCGTCTTCGTCGACGACGGCCGGGTCGATGACGTTGAGCATGAAGCGGCCCTCGCCGGGGTGCGCAGCGACGGCGATGTAGAGAGCGCCCTCGGGCATCACCTCAGCGGTGAGATCGAGCGGTTCGCCGCCGGGCGTGGATGTGAGCCGCTCGGCGGGGGAGCGTGACGCCTGGGACTGGTAGAAGGCGAGCAGTGAGCTTCCGCCGCTGTTGCCCAACAGGACGACCTTCTCGAAGCCGCGGCTGCGCAGATGCCGCATGCCGGCGGCGATATCGAACAGGAGGCGTTCGTGCACCATGTCGGTGTCGTTGTTGAGGTAGCGGCTGTTGTGGCCGAAGACGGCGAACCCGCGCTGGACGAGGCCAGGGACGACGTAATGGCGGGCGAAATCGCCGCGCGGATGCATGAGGTAGACGGCGGTCGTGGGTTCGCCTGCGGGTGGCCGGTAGAGGATGCCGAAGCTGCCCCCGCCATCGCTCGCTTCGAGCCAGGTGGGCTCGGCCCGGACCGCGGGGTCGAGTGCCGTGAATGCGAAGGGCAGGCGGCGGACTCGCCCCGCGACCGGTTGGGTCATCGCTGAATCCTCCTGCACGCACGCACTGCGTCGGCGCAACTATACGGCGTCGTGCAGGGGCAGGGCCGCTCAGTAGGCCTCAGCAGCCATCGGGCGCGATGAGAAGGCGTAGGATAAAGCGATGCGCTGGCACGTCGCCGCCGCGGCGCTGATGCTCGCCCTGCTGGTGGCGGCCGGCGTGTGGTATGCGCGGCCTTCGAGTTCGGCGACGCAGGACCCGGTGGCGATTCGCAACCAGATCGCGCAATCGGCGGCGGTGGTGGTGACGTTCTTCGTCTACGGCGTGCCAGACGCAACGACGCCGCGCTCTGTGTTGCCGGACCCGCCGGCGATGACCTTCATCCGGGGGGAAGGCTGGGTGTGGCAAGCACCGGCCGGACCGGGAGACGCCCAGGCAGGGATTGTGATTTCATCGCCCGCCCGCACGCTCGCGGCGGTTGCGCCCGGGTGCTATCAGGCGATCCCGCCGCGCAACGCGCCCGCGCCATGGGAGGCGCCGGGAGTGAATGTGATGCGCAATCTGACGAAAGGCCCCGGTGTCACGAAGGCTGGTGACGAGTACACGTACAGCTTGCGAGAGGCTGACGGGAGGGTGGCCGTTGTGACCGAAGACCTCCAGGGGGTCGGACAAAACCGCAGCTATTCGGCGTCGATTTCCAGGCCGGCAACGAGCGCCAGCGGCCTGCCGGCCGCAACAGAACTGTTTACGGTCCGAGAGGCGACCGAGAGTGAACGGGATCGAACGCTCGCGCTGCTTGATGGTGCGCGGGCATCGGCCGCGTCGACGATATCTCTTGACCTGCGGATCCTGGGGGATGCCCCTGCCGACGGCCCGTTTCAAACGCTGAACCTGGTATCGCTGAAGGATTGCCCGGACAACATCGCCACGGACTACAGCAAGTGGAGTCCATCGCCTCCAACGACGCTCGACCTCTTTCGCGAAGTGCCTCCGGGCTATTTCCTGACTGCCCCCGTCCACATCAGCGGGACGAGTGTGACACTAACGCACGTGGTCCCGGTGACGGGCTTCACGGCGCCGTCGCAGGCCGCACTGCTCGCGAGTACAACTTCGGATGACGCGGTCCGCCTCCAGACGGGGACGATGTTTGCGGTGCTTGTGCACGAACCTGCGCCGGCGGTGCGCAATGTGGCCCTGGTCTACCGCGTCGCGAGTTGCCAGGCCTCGGCGTGGTTCCCGTGCGGGGGTTAGCGTACGCGTGAAGGAGTGACTGGTGGCAGATGTGCTCGTTGCTGCACCACGCTCTTCGTTCGCTCGTTACTGGGCGGCGGCCGCTATCAGTTCGTTCGGCACGGCCGTGACGGCGGTCGCGATGCCGGTGCTCGTCATCCAGTTGCTCGATGCCTCGCCGCTCGAAGTGGGCGTGGTGAACGCGGCCCAGTTCGCGCCGTATGCGCTCCTTGGTCTCATTGCGGGTGCGTACACTGACCGGTGGCGGCGCAAACCACTCCTGGTGTGGGCGAGCATCGGGCGCGCGCTCTCGCTCGGCGCAATCCCGGTCCTCTGGGAAGCTGGCGCGCTCCAGGTCTGGATGCTCGTCATCGCACTGGTGTTGTTTGGCGCGTGTTCGGTGTTCGGTTTCGCGGCGACGCAATCGCTGCTGCCTCGGCTGGTGCCGCGCGCTAGACTGGTTGTGGCCAACGCCCGGATCGACCAAACAGATTCCGCCGCACAGACGCTCGGACCAGCGCTCGGAGGCGGACTCGTAGGGCTTCTCGGGGCGCCCGTGGCAATCCTTGCGGACGCGATTAGCTATCTCGTCGATGCAGCGCTGAACACGAGCATCGAAGTCGACGAGCGTCGGACTGATGCTCGGCCCGGCAATCTTCGCGCCGAGATCGCCGAGGGGTTGCGGTGGATGTACCGACACCACACGCTCGGCCCATTGGCCGCCTCCACACACGTGTGGTTCCTCGCCAACGGGGCAGCGATGACCGTGCTTTCGCTCCTCGCGCTGCGGTCGCTCGGGTTCAGTGGTTTCACATTCGGACTGTTGTTGGCCGTGTTCGGGTTCGCCAGCCTGGTGGGCGCTTCGATGGCGCCGCGGATGGGCGCCAGGATCGGGTCGGGGCGGGTGATAATTCTGACGCGCGGCGCGTACCCGATCGCATGGTTGCTCGTGTTGGCGGCTCCCTCCACGGGCACGGGCGACGCGATGCTGTTCGTGGGGCTCTCGCTGCAGGGGCTCGCGATGGGCATGGAGAACGCGAACGATATGGGGTTCTGGCAGGCGCTCACGCCAGACGGGCTGCTCGGACGGGTAAACGCGACGCGGCGGTCCGTCAACCGCACGATGGGGGCGGGTGGCGCTCTCCTGGCCGGCCTGATCGTGGGCGTTGCCGGTGACCGCCCCACGCTCGCCGGTGTGATTCTCGTGTTTACGGTGGCGGCGCTAATCGCGGCGCTTTCGCCGCTTCGAGGGACGCGAGGCGGAGACTGACAGACGGGGAGCGCTGGAACTTGCGCCGCCGCGCCCCCGGTGCGGGGTTAGGCACAAGCGCATAAGCGAGTAGCATGCATGCGTGCGCTACCACCTCGGTCTCGCGGCGCTCATCCTCATCGGCGGCATTGTTGGCGGCTGGTGGTTTTCGCGGTCGGCAGCGGCGCCTACGACGCCCATGGGGATACGCGACAGCATTGCCGGCGGCGATGCCGTGGTGGTTTCGTATACGCGCGCGGGGAATGGAACCGGCGCGGCGACGACGATTACGTTTATCAAGGGGAAGGGCTGGACATGGCAGCAGGCCGGATTCGGCGGCAGCCGCGGCACGACGGTTATAAGGGCGTCATCGCACACACTGATGGCGGCCGCGCCGGGCTGCTACATCGCGATCGCCGACGACAACGGACGACAACGCACCGGACACGCCGCTTGTGCCTGGGGTGAACCTGGTGCGTGATCTCAGCCGCGCGCCGCAACTCAAGGAGGACGGTGCAATATACACGTATATGGCGCCGGGCGATTCCGATGAGGCGCAGATGAAGGTGAGCGAAGACCTGGGCGGTATCGCCGTGACGCATAGCTACCGGGCGACGGCGACGCTGGAGAGCAATCCGCAGGGCGCCGGCAGCATCCAGCCCGGGGTGTACACGGTGCGCCGGGCATCGCCCGCCGAGCGAGAGGCGGCGATAAGCATGCTCTCGACGGCCAAGGCGTCGCCGGTCGCGACATTCACCGTCAAGCAACGAGCCCTGGCCCCGGGGGCGGCCGGAACGGCAGGGGCTATCGCCCTGGTGTCGCCGGAGGGATGCCCGGATGCGCTGGCAGTCAATCCCGCGGCGCTGGGCCCGGCGAGCAGCCCGATCGTGTTCTCGATGGTGAACCTGCAAGCGGTGCTGGGCACGCCGGCGCGGTTGGAGGGCGGCAAGGTGGTCCTTACGAACGTTGTGGTGGTGCATCAACCGTTCGAGGCAGCGACAGACGTGCTTCTGAACGAGATACAAGCGGGTCCTGTGGGTGCGGCCCCGATCCGGGAGGGGCTGACGTTTGGGCTGCCGCCGGAGCCCCAATTCTCGCAGCAGGCCGTCATGGCGATCGCGGGCTGCCAGCCCAAGCCGTGGTTCCCCTGCTGACGCACGGGGCTTCGAGCCATAGCCAGCACCTATAGCTGTTGCGGATGCCATCGTCTGGTGCGCGTAGCAACGCGTCTATACAATAAGCGCGAAACCGTGCACCTGGGGTGGGGCTGAGGCCCCGAAACTCAGCATTCAGCACTCAGGACTCAACAGTGGAAGATGTCGTAATTGCGAGCGGTGTGCGCACCGCTATCGGCCGGTTCCAGGGCTCGCTCTCGGACGTGCCGGCCTCGGATCTTGGCGCGAAGGTCATTGCCGAAGCGGTGAGCCGCGCCGGGATCCAGCCGGACAACGTGGATCAGGTGGTCATGGGTATCGTCGGCCAGGCGGCCGAGGACGCCTACCTCTCCCGCCACAGCGCGGTGAAGGCCGGCCTCCCGATCGGCACCCCGGCCATGAACGTCAACCGCATCTGCGGGAGCGGCCTCGAAGCGATCAATACCGCTTCGCGCATTATCCAGAGCGGCGACGCCGATGGCATCGTCGCGGGCGGGGCGGCGAACATGACGCGCATGCCGTTCTACCTGCGCAAGGCCCGCAGCGGCTATCGCCTTGGCCACGACACGATCGAAGACGGCATCATCCACATGCTTAGCGACCCGTTCAAGGGTTATCACATGGGTATCACGGCTGAAAACCTGGCCGACCAGTTCGAAGTGAGCCGTGCGGCGCAGGACGAGCTTTCGGCGGAGAGCCAGAAGCGCGCGATCAACGCCATCGAGCAGGGCTACTTCAAAGAGCAGATCCTCCCGCTGACGGTGAAAGTCGGGCGCGAGGAGAAGGTGTTCGACACCGATGAGCATCCGCGCGCGACGACCGCCGAGGCGCTGGGCAAGCTCCGCCCCGCGTTCAAGGAAGGCGGCATGGTGACGGCCGGCAATGCGAGCGGCATCAACGATGGCGCTGCCGCGCTCGTCGTGCTTTCGGCGTCGAAGGCGCAGGAGCTGGGCGTGACCCCGAAGATGCGCATCGTGGCGCGTGCCGAGGCCGGCGTGGACCCGGCGATCATGGGGAGTGGGCCCATCCCTGCGGTGCGCAAGGCGCTCGAAAAGGCGCAGATGACGCTCGACCAGATCGATTGCATTGAACTGAACGAGGCGTTCGCGAGCGTTGCCTGCGCCTGCTCGCACGAGCTTTCGCTGGACTCGGCAAAGACCAACCCGAACGGCGGCGCGATCGCACTCGGCCACCCTGTCGGCGCGACCGGCGCCATCCTGACGGTGAAGCTGATGTACGAACTCGAACGCACGGGCGGACGGTTCGGCATCGTCAGCCTCTGCATCGGCGGCGGGCAGGGCATCGCGACGATCTTCGAGCGGCTCAACTAACGCGGCCCACGAAACAACATGCGGACGGCCCGGCGATTGCCGGGCCGTTTCTGCGTGCGGACGCCGGACTGCGTGGCGAGCGGCGCCGGGTACCAGCCGCCACTCCCT
>JAFKFP010000385.1 GCA_017308185.1 bacterium
ATCCTGTGCCCGAACCCCGCCTAAACGGGCCGTATCTGGCCCTATCTGAGAAGTGAAAGAGGCCCCGATATGGGGCCTCTCGCCTTTGCTAGAGCCAAGAATCGAGAACGAGCATCGACGCTTTGCAGGCCGCTGCGTAGCCACTCCGCCAAGGCGCCGAGGACGGGACATTATGGCGGGGGCGGCGCGCTCACGGATTCAGGGCGTGAGCGCGCCTGATGGTCAGTGCTTCGGTGGGTGGACCTTCACCTGGATCGTCAGCGGGACGTGGGTGCCGCCGCTGTCGTGGGCGGTGGCCTTGACCGTGAAGGTCGGCGGCTTGCCGGCTTTGATCGCCGCTTCCAGCTTTTCGCGCTGGCCGGTGGCGAGCGGCATGGTGATGGCTTTGGCCTTGCCGGCGCCGATCTTGGCGCGCGCCGTGTCGGTGTGGAGGGCGGGGTTCTTGCTGGTCGCCGAGGCGACGACGGTGCAGGCGTCGGCGGGACAACGGGCGTTGACCTTGATCCCGCCGGCGGTGACGACATCCTGCGGCGAAGGGCCGGAGAGACGGAACTCGAGGTGGCCGCTCGGGGCGGCGGCGGCGACCGGGACCAAGGCGGCGGCCGCGAGGACTGCGGTCGCGCCGATGAGAATCGGGCGCAAGCGGAGTCTGATGGCTGGACGAATGGTTGACATAAACGGGATTTTTACCCGCGATTTCGACCAAATAGTCATCAAGCCACCGAAAGGAGCCCCTGATGCCCACCGATCGCATCGATTTGGCGAAGGCCTGCTACCGCGCCTACGCGACGCGCGACCGCGAGTTGATCGAGCAGCTGATCGCCCCCGAGTTCACCTTCCACAGCCCTGCCGACCAAGCGGGACTGGACCGCGTCGGCTACTTCGAGCGCTGCTGGCCGAACGCCGGCAACCTCGCCGAGTTCGACTTCGTGCGGCTGATCGAGGACGGCGACGAGGTGGTCGTCACCTACGAGGCGACCCGCACCGACGGCAGTCGCTTCCGCAACACCGAGGTGCTCACCTTCGCCGGCGACGAACAGGTCCGCGCCGAGGTCTACTTCGGCTGGAATCTCTGAGGGGCGCGCCGCGACGCGCCGCCGGGCCTATTCCGGCGCGTCGCCCTCGGTGTCGTCGTACGGGGTGACGTTGCCGTAGTCCTCGACGGTTCCGCCATCGCGTTCGCTCGCGTCGTCCGGATCGTCGCCCGCCTCGCGCAGAGAGCGGCGCTGACGCAGGTAGTCCCAGGTCTTGTCGAGCTGCACTTTGATCTCCTCGAGGCGAGCGTGCTCGTCGTCGTCGAGACCCTCGCCCTCGTGGCGGTGGAGCAGCTGCTCCTCCTCCTTGACGAGCTCATCGATGCGGTCAAGTACTTGCTGGTCGTCCATAGCGCCGTAGATTATCCAGCCGGTGAAGTCGCTCGGGAGGGTGCTGCCGCTCTACGTCGTCGTCTTCATCGGCTTCGTCGGCTACAGCCTGATGATCACGGTGTTCACGCCGCTGCTCCTCGGCGACGGCGGCGGGCTGGTGTCGGCGGAC
>JAFKFP010000386.1 GCA_017308185.1 bacterium
CCAGCGTCACCGGCGCGCGGTTGCCGATGGTCAGCATCAGGCCATGCCCCTTGACGACCGCGAGCGTGCGATCGATCCCGGGAAAATTGGAAAACGGTCCGTCGGAGGCGACCACCGCCATGCTGACGCGCCAGTCGAAATCCTCCAGAGACGCCTCGGCCGGCGCGACGGCGATTTCAGTTGTCGAGCCGCCGCCGTTCTTCCACGGCGTCGGCTTGCAGTCGCTGGCGCGAATGATCCGCACGGCTGGCCTTATGCCAGGCCAGGCAGGTCGAGATCGTGCTGCCGCGCGCAGTCGATTGCGATGTCGTAACCGGCGTCGGCGTGACGCATGACGCCGCTCGCGGGGTCGTTCCACAGGACGCGACCGATCCGCGCTGCCGCCTCGCGGGTGCCGTCGCAAACGATCACCATACCGGCATGTTGCGAAAAGCCGATTCCAACACCGCCGCCGTGATGCAGCGAAACCCAGGTCGCGCCGCTGGCGCAGTTCAGCAGCGCATTGAGCAGGGGCCAATCAGAGACGGCGTCGGAGCCGTCCTTCATCGATTCCGTCTCGCGGTTCGGCGAGGCGACCGAGCCGGAGTCGAGGTGGTCGCGGCCGATCACGACCGGCGCCTTCAGTTCGCCCTTCGCCACCATCTCGTTGAAGGCGAGGCCCAGCCGGTGGCGGTCGCCGAGGCCGACCCAGCAGATGCGCGCCGGCAGGCCCTGGAATGCGATGCGTTCGCGCGCCATGTCGAGCCAGTGATGCAGCGGCGCGTTGTCCGGCAGCAGTTCCTTGACCTTGGCGTCGGTACGATAGATATCCTCGGGATCGCCGGACAGCGCCGCCCAGCGGAACGGGCCGATGCCGCGGCAGAACAGCGGCCTGATATAGGCGGGAACGAAACCCGGAAAGTCGAACGCGTCCTTGACGCCTTCCTCGAACGCCATCTGGCGGATGTTGTTGCCGTAGTCGACCACGGGAATGCCCATGCGGTGAAAGTCCAGCATGGCGCGGACGTGTTCGGCCATCGACTTTCGCGCCGCCGCGGCCACGCCCTTCTGGTCGGTCTCGCGCCGGGCTTCCCATTCGCCGGTCGTCCAGCCTTTCGGCAGATAGCCGTTGACGGGATCGTGCGCCGATGTCTGGTCGGTGACGGCGTCGGGCCGCACGCCGCGCCGCACCAGTTCGGGAAATATCTCGGCGGCGTTGCCGAGCAATCCGACTGAAACCGGCTTCCGGTCGCGGCACGCCTGTTCGATGATTGCCAGCGCCTCATCGAGGTTCCTGGCCTGACGGTCGAGGTAGCGGGTGCGCAGCCGCATCTCGATTCGAGACGGCTGGCATTCGACGGCGAGGCACGATGCGCCGGCCATCACGGCGGCGAGCGGCTGCGCGCCGCCCATGCCGCCCAGTCCAGCCGTAAGTATCCACTTACCCTTGAGATCGCCCTTGTAGTGCTGGCGGCCCGCTTCTACAAAGGTTTCATACGTGCCCTGCACGATGCCCTGCGTGCCGATATAGATCCACGACCCCGCGGTCATCTGGCC
>JAFKFP010000266.1 GCA_017308185.1 bacterium
CCCAAGGAGATGCCCATGACTTCCACCACCGCGCCGACCATCCAGGTCCGCATGACGGCCGTCCTCCAGAAACTCACCGGGGGCCAGAAGACTGTCGAAGCCTCTGGCGCGAGCGTCGCCGAAGTGTTCGACGACATGGAACAGCGCTTCCCCGGCATCCGCGCCCAGCTCTACGGCGATGACGGCAAGCTCCACCGGTTCGTCAATGTCTACCTGAACGATGAAGACATCCGCTACATGGGTGGCCCCGCCACTGCGCTCAAGGCCGGTGATGTGCTCGATATTTTGCCCGCACTCGCTGGAGGCGCAGCCTGATCGTATTCCAGGGAGGGCCGAATTGATCACTGACCAGGAACTCTACGAGCGCGCGCGGGCCAAGACGCACAAACGCATGCTCTCTGGCGAGGCCAGCGCTGGCAGCGTCGCCAGCGCCCTTGTCACCGATCGCGGCAATGTCTACGTCGGCGTCTGCATCGATACCGCCTGCGGCATGGGCTTCTGCGCCGAGCACAACGCCGTGGGCAGCATGATCACCGATGGCGAATCCGCCATCGCCGCGATCGTCGCCGTCAACCGGCACGGCGACATCCTGCCTCCCTGCGGCCGCTGCCGCGAATTCATCCTCCAGGTCAACACCGCCAACGGGGGCACGCGCGTGCTCCTTCCAGGCGAACGCGTCCTCACCATCGCCGAGCTGCTGCCCGAGCACTGGTTGGCCCGCCCCAACGAGGAGACCGTATGACACTCTACCGTTCCATCCTCGACATGGTGGGCAATACCCCGCTCGTCGAGATGCGATCCCTCTCGCCCCGTGACGGCATCCATCTCTACGCAAAACTCGAAGGCCAGAACCCCACCGGCTCCGTCAAGGATCGCATCGCCAAAGCGATGATCGAAGCAGCCGAAAAGGAAGGCAAACTCAAGCCCGGCGATACCATCCTCGAGCCCACGAGCGGCAACACCGGCATCGGACTCGCCATGATCGGTCGCATCAAGGGCTACCACGTCGTCTGCGTCATGCCGGAGAACGTGAGCGAGGAGCGCACTCAACTGCTGCACGCATTTGGCGCGGAGATCATCTACACCCCCGGCGACCTCGGCTCCAACGGCGCGATCGCGCACGCCAAACAGATCGTCGCCGAGAATCCCGGGCGCTACTACTTCCCCTACCAGTACGGCAATCCAGCGAACCCCGGCGCGCACTACCACACCACCGGCCCCGAGATCCTCCGCGACCTTCCCGAGACGACCGTCTTTGTCGCCGGCCTCGGCACTGGAGGGACGCTCACCGGGACCGCCCGCTATCTGAAGGAACAGAAACCCTCCATCCGCGTCATCGCCTCAGCGCCACACCCCGGCGACGCCGTCCAGGGCCTCCGCGCCCTCGAAGACGGGTTCATCCCCGAGGTACTCGACGAATCGTTACTCGATGGCAAGATCGTCGTGGACAGTGCTTCGAGTTTCGCCATGGCGAAAGAACTCACCCAGAAGGAAGGCATCTTTGTGGGCGTGAGCGCTGGTTCGGTTGTGAAAGCTGCGCTCAAAGCCTCCGAACGGCTCGAAGGCGAACAGCACATCGTGTGCCTGCTGGCCGACGGCGGATGGAAGTACCTTTCATCGAACCTGTGGACCACCGAATGGAAAGACCAGCCAGAGGACGTGGAGAGCAAGATCTGGTGGTAACCGCAGCCTGGGCGTCCGCGGCGCCGCGAGCAACGTGGCTCAACGGACGGCGCTTCGCCTGGAACGGATAGCGGCTAGCACGCTCGCGGCGACCTCGCCGGGTGGAAGCGTCGCGTCGACCCGGATCCATGTATCCGGCTGAGCAGCCGTGAACTGGGCGCGATACCCGGCGCGCACGCGCTCATGAAAGGCAAGCTCCTCGCGGCCGGTCGCGATGGCATCCTCCTCGCCGTGCTTTCGCGCGAGCCCGGCGGCCGGCTCGATATCGAGCCAGGCGGTCAGCGCGGGATGCAGTCCCTCCGTCGCGGTCGCGTTGGCTGCTTCCAGTGCCCGGAGGTCGAGTCCCCTCGCGTAGCCCTGGTAGGCGAACGTGCTCGCCTCGAACCGGTCGCAGAGCACGATAATCCCCTGCGCCAGCGCGGGTTGGATCACCTCATCCACAAGCTGCGCGCGCGCCGCGAGGAAGGCGAAGGTTTCGGCCCACGGTGTGAGCGGCTGGCGAAGGACCGCGCGGATCTGCTCACCCGCTGCGGTGCCGCCGGGCTCACGCGTGAGCAGCACCCCGTGTCCTTCGTCACGAAGACTGGCAGCGACCATCCCGGCGACTGTGCTCTTGCCCGCACCCTCGCCGCCTTCGAACACTACGAACATCTCCGCATCCTACTGTGAACGGCCACTACGGTAGCCGGACGCAAATGGCCGGCGCCTCGCAGCAACAGCTGGAACGCGTCGGCACATCTGATGACTGCTTTCGCCGGGCGGCGCGGCGTACTATCCGCGCCGCCCGAGCTGATCCCCCGGACTAGCGGTAGCTCAAGGGCGCCGCTTCGCTCCATGGGGTAGTCGTTTGTTCGATGTTGAGCTTGACCTGCTTCCAGGTCACCTTCACGCCTTCACCTTCGCCCGCGTCCACCATCACCTCGAACATGCCGCGGTTGGTCTCCGCGGAAGGCTGCGCGAGAACCTGCAGAAACGCCTGCGAGGCCTCAGCCGTCTCGAGCATGCGCGGCTGCCAGCGCCCGAACACCTTCGGGTTGTCGGCGTATTCATCCGTCATCCCCGTGCGGACGAACGGATACAGCACCGAGAACGCCGATACGAGTTCGGCGTTGCGGCCAAGATTCACCGCCAGCACGTCGGGCAACTGGAGCACAGCCCAGTTCGCGACAGCATAGCCCGGCACACTCACGCCCGGGTCGATCGCCTGGCGCGACGAGATGTACACAATCTGGAGCGGTTCGTTGTGGTAGATCGCCTCGCCCGACCACAGGTGCGTCATCCCAAGAAAGCCGTCGATCTTGGTGTCGAGCACATCGCGCGACTCCGCGAGGTTCTTCATGAACGCCTGGCGGACACGTGCGCGGCGCAACGCCGACGATTCGCCGTCAACTTCGCGCAGCGAGCGGCCGAACGAGTAACCCGCTTCCGAGAGGCCGGAGTTGCAAATCACCAGGTTCGGCGGAAGACCGCCCATGCGTTCGATGACGTAACTGCGAGTCGCCCAGAGGTCGCCGAAGTTCGTCACATCGGCCTGCAACGGGAAGGCGTTCACACCCTGCTGCCGGAGGTAGTCGACAAGATCCAGCGCATCGTCGTAGCTGCTGTGGAAGTGGACCGCGACGCTCTCGGCGCCGTTCAGCCCGGCAGCGAGCGCGAAGCCCTGGCCCATCCCGCCGTCCTTGCCGGCGCCGCTAATCAACACGCGTTTGCCCTTCACGCCCGCGGCAAATTCGGGGCCAAACGCAAATTTCGAAGGGTCAACGGTGAATGCCATGGGCGAACTCCAGGAGGGTATGGTATTGATGCACAATATACCTGAACTCGCGGCTATAGGGTAAGGCCCACAACTCAGGAAGTGGAGCATGCTCTGCCCCGGCCAATACGCGGGTCCTCAGGGCTGTCTTCGGCGGGTTATCCCTTCGCTTCCTGCTCCCCATAGATCTCGTCGCGCGAACGCCGAAAAGCCTCCCAGCCCTGTGCGCGCAGCACCGCCAGGTGCGGGTCCGGCTCCGCTTCCCGCCCCGTGAACGCAGCCACGGCCGGGTCGCCCCGGTAGTCCAGCGCCTCACGGAACCCCGCCAACTCATAGACGCGATTAACCAGCATCTTGTTGAGCCGCACCGTCTGTTCAGGAAGCGCCGCGAGCTTCTGCGCCACGTCTGCGGCCACCTGCAACAATTGCTCGCCGGGCACCACGCGGTTCACCATCCCCAGCCGCATAGCATCGAGTGCGGTGATCCGCTCCCCGAGCATCAGGATCTCTTTCGCCTGCTTTGGCCCCGTCAGGAACGGCGTGATCAGGGTGGGCGGCGCAAACCCGTGACGGATCTGCAACTCGCCAAAGATGGCGTCTTCCGCCGCGATCGTCATGTCGCAGATGCCCGCCAACTCACAGCCCTGGCCCACAGCGTACCCGTGCACCGCCGCCACCACCGGCTTCTGCATCTGCCAGATCTTCATCGTGATCTGCGAACCCGATGGCGTGGGAAGGTCATCCCCGGGAGGCGTGGACTGCAGATCTCCACCCGACGAGAACGCACGCCCCGCACCTGTCAGCACGACTGCCTTGACCTCGTCGTCCTGTTCGGCCGCTTCCAGCGCCGCCATGAGCCGGCGGAGGATGGACCAGTTGACTGCGTTGAGCACCACCGGCCGGTTGAGCGTGACAAGCGCCCAGTTGTCCCGCTTTTCGTACAGTACGTCATCCAGCGATGGTGGCGGGATCTCTATCGGTGTCGTCATGGGACTGCTCCTCGTGGATAATGAGTGTGCCGCGAGCGTAGACCATCGGGGACTCAGGTTCGAGGACCCGGGGGCTCCGTGCCGCGCAATAAGCCGCCATGCAGACGAGGGGCCCATGATTACAGGCATCGCCCACGTCCAGGTAGCAATCACCGCAGGCGGTGAGGATACTGCGCGCGGCTTTTACGGCGGCCTCCTTGGGCTGGCCGAAATTCCCAAGCCCGAATCGCTCCAGGACCGTGGCGGCTGTTGGTTCGCATGCGGGCCCCAGGAGATCCATTGCGGTGTCGAAGATGCCCTGGCGCCCTCGCGGCGGCACCCGGCCCTGCTCACGGACGAACTCGATGCGCTCCAGGCACGGCTTGATGCAGCCGGGATCGAGACCTCCATCGAACGGCAGCTGCCCGGCTACCGCCGCTTTTACGCCCGCGACCCCTTCGGCAACCGCCTCGAATTCCTCCAGCATCAATAGTCCCGGTGTCCCGAGTCTGACGCCCGAGCCGCTGCACGTGCGCGTTTGAAAACGCCTCCCCGTCATGCAACGCTGGTTGGATGCTGGAATTGCGCGGGCTCCAGAAACGGTACGGCGAAGTCCAGGCATTACAGGGCTGCACATTCGAAGCACGTCGCGGAAGGGTGCTCGGCTTGCTCGGCCCGAACGGCGCCGGCAAGACTACGGCAATGCGCACCATCTTCGGCCTCGTCGAAGCTGATGGCGGCTCCATCCTGTGGGACGGTAAGAGCATCGGCATGAGCGAACGCCGGCGGTTCGGCTACATGCCAGAGCAGCGCGGCCTCTACGCGCGCATGCGCATCGGCGACCAGCTCACTTACTTCGCCCAGCTCCACGGGCTCCCGGCGCAGGCTGCACACGACCGCGCCCGCGCCTGGCTCGCACGCCTCGGCCTCGCCGGCCGCGAACAGTCCCGCGTCGAAGAGCTCTCCCACGGTAATCAGCAGCGCGTACAGCTCGCCACCGCACTCCTCCACGAACCCGAAATGATCGTGCTCGACGAACCATTCTCCGGGCTCGACCCTGTCGCCGTTGAATCGCTCAAGGAGATGGTGCGCGATGCCGCCGGGAACGGCGCAGCCGTCGTATTCTCCAGCCACCAGCTCGAACTCGTCGAAGACCTCTGCGAAGACATCGCCATCATCAACCACGGTCGCGTGGTCAAATCCGGCGAATTGGAGGCTATCCGACAGGAGACGCCCGTGCGATACGTGGATATCGGCTCGAGCGGGCAGGGCGAGGCATGGGCGGGCGCCATCGAGGGCGCCGAAGTCGTCGAGCAGCACAATGGCCACCTCCGGCTCCGCGTCGCCCGCGGCACGGACCTCGGGCCGCTGGTTGCCGCCGCCCAGCGCGCAGGCGAAATCGAGTCTTTCCGTTTCGAACCGCCATCGCTCTCCGACCTCTTCCTCGAAGCCGTGCGGGAGTCCGAATGAACCCGCTTCAGAGCGTCTACCTCATCGCTCGGCGCGACTTCCACGAGCGGGTACGGAGCCGCACCTTCCGCTTGGCGACGCTGCTCCTGGTGGTCCTCGCCATCGGCGGCGTGATCGCCGCGGAGGTTGGCCATTCCCTCTTCGGAGGCACTGCCACCAATACCGTCGGCGTCGTCAATCCGCCGCCTGGCCTCGATACGGCCATTGCCCACGCTGGAGACGCTTTCGATCTCCGCATCAAGACGCGGGTATTCAGCAGCGATGAGGCGGCGGACACCGCGCTCAACGCAGGCGAAGTCGATGCCGTGCTCGCAGGCACTGCGCAGCTGCGGTTCAAGACCACCCGAGACACGAAGCTCGCGAGCGCCGTGGGGCAGGCAGCAGCCGCTGTCCGCGCCCGCCAACAACTGCAGAACGCCGGCCTCTCCGATGCCCAGATCGCAAGCCTCCTCAGCCCCCAACCCCTCCAGGTGACGTTCACCGATCCCGGCGGCGAGCAGAGCGCTAACGCAGGCGCCGCGTTCGTCACCGCGATCGTGCTGTTTGGCGCCCTCATGACATATAACCAATGGATCCTCAGCGGCGTGGTCGAAGAGAAGTCGACACGCATCGTCGAAGTGCTCCTCTCGGTGGTGCGTCCGTGGGAACTGCTCACCGGGAAGCTGATGGGCGTGCTCGCGGTCGCCGTCACGCAGATGATCATCGTGGGCGTCGCGTTCCTGCTCGCACTCGCCGCCATCGGTGGCGTCTCACTTCCGCAGGTATCGCCGGGCGGGCTCACCGTTGCGCTGGCCTGGTTTGTGCTTGGGCTCGGTTTCTACAGCGTTGCCTTCGCAGCCGTCGGTGCGACGGTCTCGCGCCAGGAAGATGCATCCGCGGCGGCCGCACCGCTCACCATGATCCTGATGGCCGCATACTTCGTGTCCCTATTCCTCGTCACGGCCAACGCCAGTGGGCTCGCTGCCCAGGTCCTCACGTTCGTGCCCCCCGCATCGCCGATGATCGTGCCCGTGCGTTACTCGCTCGGCGCGATCTCGGGGATTGGCCTCGCTGCTTCGATCATCGAAATGGTGTTCGCCATCGCCGCGGTCTCGTGGCTGGGCGGCCGGCTCTACACCGGCGCCGTGCTCCACACCGGCCCGCGCCTCAGCCTGGGCGATACCTGGCGCACGATTCGCGGGCGTCATACGGCCGGCGCCTAGCCTCCTCCAGCCACCCCGCCACGGCGCGCAAATGGGGTAATCTTAGGCCCTGTGGCCGCCGACCTCCCGCTGCTCAACACGGTAGCCGTCAGCCTTGGCCTCGCCGTGGCAGGCGGATTTGTTGCGCGCCGCATGCACCTTTCGCCTGTCGTGGGCTACCTCATCATCGGCGTCATCATCAGCCCGTTTACGCCGGGGTACGCCGCCCAGAATTCCACTGTCCAACAACTGGCCCAGATCGGCGTCGTCTTTCTCATGTTCGGCGTCGGCCTCCACTTCAGCCTCGCCGACCTGCTCGCCGTGCGCGGTATCGCCATCCCCGGCGCAATCGCGCAGGTCACCCTGTCCACGGGACTCGGCGCCGCCATCGGCGCACTCGCGGGCCTCGACTGGCGTTCGGCCATCACCCTCGGCCTCGCGATAAGCGTCGCGAGCACCGCCGTCCTCGTGCGCAGCCTCGAAGACCGCGGGCTCGTGTCGTCGGTGCACGCGCGCGTCGTCATTGGATGGGTTGTCGTGCAGGACATCGCTACCGTGGTGATCCTCGCGCTTCTGCCTGCCCTCACACCCGACTCGACGGGTGGCAGCGCCTTGCTCGATGTCCTCGTGCCCATGGGGAAAGCCATCGCGTTTCTGCTCGTTGCGCTGGTTGCCGGGGCGCGCGTCGTGCCGGTGGTCCTCGGCATCGCTGCCAAAACGGGTTCGCGCGAACTCTTCATGCTCGCCGTGGTCACCATTGCCCTGGGTATCGCGCTGGGTGCAAATGCGCTCGGCCTCTCCATCGCACTCGGGGCCTTCATCGGTGGCATCGTTGTGAGTGAAACCGAAATGAGCCACGAGGCTGCTGCCGCAACTCTTCCCCTTCAGCAATCCTTCGCCGTCCTCTTCTTCGTTTCCGTCGGAATGCTGCTAGACCCTGGCCCCATCAAAGACCATTTCGGGTTCTTCATCGCGGTCCTGGCCGCTGTGCTCCTCGGCAACGCCATCATCTCCGCCACCATCGCAGCGGCGTTCCCGTACGCGGGCCGCACGGCGCTCGTCGTCGGCGTCGGCCTCGCGCAGATCGGCGAGTTCTCCTTCGTGATTGCCGAACAGGCCACCCAACATGATCTTATGTCACATTCCACATACGAAGTCATCCTCGGAGTCGCCGTCGTCACCATCGTCTTCAACCCCATCGCCTACGCCTCCCTGTCGTGGATGGAACGCGCCATCCAGCACGTGGGTCCCCTCTGGCGATGGTTCAACCGCCAGGGCCCGCTGCCCGATCCGCCGTCGCCGGGCGCCGGCGATGTCCTCATCGCAGGCTATGGACGCGTTGGCGAACTTACCGGCCACGCCATGGGCCAACTCGATGTGCCCTTCACCGTCATCGATGTGAATCTCGACCGTTCGCGCCGCCTCAACGCCGCGGGTATCCGCGCGACATGGGGCGATGCCGCCAGCGCTGAAGTCCTCCGCACCGCAGGCGCCGCCCAGAAGAAAGTCATCGTCATCGCCGTCCCCGATGCGAACACCGCCCTCCTCGCCGTCACGAACGCCCGCCGCCTCAACCCACTCGCACCCATCATCGTCCGCGCTCAGAGCCGCGACGACCTGCCCGCCCTCCGCAAAGCTGGCGCCACCGAAGTCGTCGTGCCAGCGTACGAAGGCGGCATCGAACTCATGCGAGAGGCCCTCGTCGCACTCGGTTACCAGAGCGATGAAGCCCTTCAGTTCGCCGACGTCTCCCGCGATACGGTCTACGAACCGAGCGAGCTCACCGCCTAACACGAGGCGCAAACAGCTCCGCCGTTGGCTCGTGACATGACACGTATAGATTACGCGCCACCCGTTGACAGCCTACCCGGCCCGGCGTAGGTTGCAGGTGTCATGGATATACCAATCGCATCCAGCTAAACGGCGGCGCTGCAAAGCGCCGCCATGTGGTTTAAAAGGAGAACAGGGTCCATGCAGTCGAGCCTTATCAGCAAGATCGAGAAAGCCCGCGTCTACTCCGGTGAGCGCCACCGCATGCAAATCGATGGCCTCCACGTCAGCTTCCACGGTGAAAACAGCGACCACGTCGTGACCCTCAACGATGGCGCGTGGACCTGCAACTGCGACTTCTTCCGAGAGTGGGATACGTGCAGCCACACGATGGCTCTGCAGCGCACACTCGATGGAATGGTGCCGCAAGCGCCGATGCCCGCGCTCCAACCCGCCTGAGCGCCCATAGAAAGACTTTGCCAGGCGAAGCCGGGCGCTTCCGTGTGCCCGGCTTCGCTGCCTGTGCCGCGCCTGCACGGCATCGCCCGCCCCGGCAG
>JAFKFP010000375.1 GCA_017308185.1 bacterium
GACGTCATCTTCGGCTTCGGCGAAGACGGGGTCCGAGGTAGAGACAGGCGGGCTTCCGAGCTGCTTTGCCAGCTCGCCGGAGATGGTGGCGGGGAGGACGAAGTAGCCATCGGAGAGGCCCTGCATGAGCGCGCTCGCGCCGAGCCGGTTCGCGCCCTGGTCCGAGAAGTTGGCTTCGCCGATGACGAACAGGCCGGGCACGTTGCTCATCAGGTTGTAATCCACCCAGAGGCCGCCCATGGTGTAGTGCGGCGCGGGGTAGATCCGCATCGGCGTCTCGTACGCGTCCTCGCCGGTGATGTTCTGATACATGTCGAAGAGGTTGCCATAACGCTGACGAACGATGGTGTGTCCCAGGCGCTGGATCGCGTCCTTGAAGTCGAGATACACGCCGTTCTTGAGTGGTCCGACGCCATGTCCTGAGTCGACTTCGACCTTGGCGGCACGCGATGCCACATCGCGGGGGACGAGGTTCCCGAACGACGGGTAGCGGCGTTCGAGGTAGTAATCACGGTCTTCATCAGGGATCTGGTCGGGGCGGCGGGTGTCGCCGGGGTCCGCCGGCACCCAGATACGGCCGTCATTGCGGAGCGATTCGCTCATGAGGGTGAGCTTTGACTGGTGTTCGCCGGCCTGGGGGATGCAGGTGGGGTGGATCTGCGTGTAGCAGGGATTGGCGAAGTAGGCGCCCTTGCGGTGCGCGCGCCAGATCGCCGTCACGTTGCAACCCTTCGCATTCGTCGAGAGGTAGAAGACGTTGCTGTAGCCGCCGCTCGCAAGCACGACCGCGTGGGCGGAATGGCGCTGCAGTTCACCGGTCACGAGGTCCCGCACGATGACACCGCAGGCGCGGCCGTCCTTCATCACGAGGTCGAGCATTTCGTGGCGGGAGAACATCTGGACGGTACCGAGTTCGACCTGGCGTTCGAGCGCCTGGTACGCGCCGAGCAGCAACTGCTGGCCAGTCTGGCCGCGGGCGTAGAACGTGCGCGAAACCTGCACGCCACCGAATGAGCGGTTGTCGAGCTGGCCGCTGTATTCGCGCGCGAAGGGCACGCCCTGCGCCACGCACTGGTCGATGATCTGCGTGCTGACCTGGGCGAGACGGTAGCTGTTGCCCTCGCGCGAGCGGTAGTCGCCCCCCTTCACCGTGTCGTAGAAGAGGCGGTGGACGCTGTCGCCGTCGTACTTGTAGTTCTTGGCGGCGTTGATGCCGCCCTGGGCGGCGATGCTGTGGGCGCGGCGCGGGCTATCCTGGAAGCAGAAGGATTTAACGTTGTATCCCTGCTCGCCGAGCGTGGCGGCGGCTGCCGCCCCTGCGAGTCCCGTGCCGATGATGATGATGTCGAACTTGCGCCGGTTGGTGGGCGATACCAGCTTCGTCTCGAAGCGGTGTTGCTCCCACTTATCCTCGAGCGGTCCGTCGGGGATGTGAGCGTCGAGCATCGTTGTTTCTCGTTCCCGGGTTGCGAGCGTCATTGAGCGACTCCTAGGAAACCACGCGTGTCAGGACGGCG
>JAFKFP010000267.1:0-9140 GCA_017308185.1 bacterium
GCCTGCCGCACGCCATCGCCAGCCTGTACACGCGTTCTGCGTTGCGCGCATGCGCTGCAACGAGCCGCTCCTCACGCTCTGCCTTGCTGATTCCTCGCGTCTTCTGCAAGCGCTTGTAGCTCAAGTAGACCGTCAGGAACGTCCACCCAACAAGCAGAAAGCGCCGGATGCGTCCCGGCCACCCCAGCGGTTCGAAGCCCGTCAACGTCTTTGCCATGCTAACGATGGTATCGGCTCTCTCTCGTGGATGCGAAAGCGAGGCCGGGCGCTCTTACGCCCAGCCTCGCATTTGATGCGGTGTACGGCGACGAAGGCTAGGCCTTTATCCCCATGTCATCGACTTTCCAGGCGCCGGCGACATCCTTCCACTTCGTCTCGATGATGCCCTCGCCCGTTGCGTTCTTCATGACGATGTCGACCAGGTGGTCGTCGCCCTGCTGGCCGTTCAGCCGGATCTCAAAGCCCGTGCTCGGCTGCTGGCCGCCACTTGCGGCAACCTGCGCCTGCATGGCCATCGCCTTCGACATCCCGTTGGGCGTGAAAACCATCATCAGCCCCGAGATGTTCTGGTTCATGAGGTCCTTCGCGAACTGCTCCGCAGCATCCTTCAACTCTGCCATTGTCCACATCCTTCCTTACCCATCGGTAAATGCGTCAGGTGCAGCAATGCTAACCCGAGCACCGTTCGTGTCAAGCCATCCGAGGCCTGCGGCGGTCTCGAAGCCTATCAGCGCTCCAGCGGTGGCGCGCCGCGAATTCCCGCGGCCTCAGCGTGCACAGGTGAAGCGCCGCGCCTTGTCGAATGTTGGGTGTCCCTTCTCCAGCCCCTCAAGGTCGGGCTTAATCTCTTCCAGGCTCAATGCGAATCCCTGGCCGCCCGAACTCAGCGACTCCGCGTACACCAGGCCGATCACGTTCCCGTCCATGTCGAGCAACGGCCCGCCCGAGTTGCCCGGCTTCACATCCGCGGAGATGACGAGGATATGCCGGCTCACCGAATTGGCCCCGAAAATGTCACGCCCATTCGCGATGATCGACCCGTTTACCACTGCCGACACAACCGTTTCCGGGCCACCCTCGGGGTAGCCGATCACGATGCCCTGCGTGCCGCGGTCGGCATCCTTGAGCACGAACGGTTTCGCATTCAGCCCATCAACCTGGACTGCCGCGAGGTCACTCTCCGGGTCGAAGAGCACAACGTTCCCTTCCAACTCCCGGCCGTCTGGTGTGATCACCCTCGTCGTAACCGTCCCGGCCACGACATGCGCGTTCGTCAGGACAATGTCTGGCGCCACTGGGAATGCACTGCCCGTGATGACGCCCCCACACCCCTGCCCCGCGATCTTGTACGTGCGAGCAGCCGCGTCCTTCGCCGTCGCCGATTGAGCGTTGGTCAGGTTTGGCGGAAGCGCTGAGGGCAGCGTCGGCTCGAGCCCATCGAAGATTGTCCCGCCCAGTTGGTCCGAGAGCGTCCGCTCCAGCCGCAGCACGAAGCCCGGCGCGCCCGGCGAGATGCTGTTGAACGTGCGGATGATGGACGACTGCTGGATCGAACTCGCCAGCTGTGGGTTTGGCCCCTGGCTGAGCCCGAGCGCGATCAGCCACGCGCACACCGCCGCCGCGAATACCGAGAACACCGCCCCGAACGCGTGGTCGAGTTGGCCCAGCAGCAGGCGCTCGCTAATCCAGTCCCGCACCGGCAGCCCCGCGAGGTATCCCACGATGCTGCCCGTCGCCGTCGTCGCCGCGACAACGCCCGCTGCGGTGAGCGCCTTCATGCCGGAATCGCTCACGTCGAGCCAGCCGATCACCTGCGGCGCGAGCAGCGCTCCGATGATCAGACCCCAGAACACGCCCGCGTACTGCGCCAGCGCCTGCCACATGCCGAGGAGCGCGCCATGCATGAGCGCTGCAATCAGGATCAGGATCAGGATGACGTCGACCATGTTCATCGTGGCCCTCGCCCGCGATGATAGGGCAGCCCAAACCTACAGCCGATTGGCACAACACTCCCGGCTGAAGGCTCTGAACCTTGCGGCGCGTCAATCCGAACGATGCACGCTGCTCACCTTCGGCGCGCCCGGCTGGGGCACGACAGTCCCCAGTGGCGCGATCTTCGCGAGCAGCGACCTCACCTCACCCAGCTTGCTGGCGTCAGCGCAACCATCCGTCGCCCACGCGACGGCCTCGCCGTATTCGGTCATTGTCGCGGAATCCAGCCCGCTCCCGCCTATCTTCGCGTAGCGCAGCTGGTCGGAGATCTGAGCGCACTGCTGGTCGCGAACGGCCGCCTCGCGGGAACCGGAAGTCGGGGGGGTTGCGGTGCCTAGCGTGGTACACCCACCCCCGGCGAACGCCATCACCGTCATGAGTAGGACTCCGAGCATGACGAGCAGATTGCGGCTCACTGCCCGATCCTCAACAGCCGTCGCATTGCGTCCACGTATCCGCCGTTACTGCGGGGTACGGGTACCACTCTCCGGGTCCGTCGACCCAATGCTTCCCTGTCACCATGTAACTGAGCCCCG
Source organism: bacterium (assembly GCA_017308185.1). Taxonomy (GTDB): domain Bacteria; phylum Chloroflexota; class Dehalococcoidia; order Tepidiformales; family Tepidiformaceae; genus JAFKFP01. Next base: position 2,529 of record JAFKFP010000267.1, read on the forward strand.
TGTCGAATCCGTGATAGCCAACCGCAGCGGTGTACGGGCACATGTACGTACACTGGGCGTCGGCCGCGTCGATCTGATCGTATTGTTGGCTCCAAGGATCGAGGATGAACAGTACTGATGCCACGTGCTGGAATACCGATTGGTCGCAGCCGGTCTCGCTCTCAAACTCGTCGCTTCCCACGTGACCCGATATGGCCCAACAGGTGCCGTCTCCGCTGATGCCATCTGGAGTTAAACCGTTCGAGTGCTGCGTCAGCACTACCTTTCTGGGGTAAGCGGAAGCCGCATATGCGGGCATGTGTCCAGTGGTGACGCCCTGTTCGATGAGTGAACCCAATGCGTGCTGGGTGAGTTTGCCGTCTGGGCCAAGCATGGAGGCTGGTGGCATCGGCAGCTGTTCAACTGATGGTGCTGTTGACGTGGGTGCGTCAGCGACCGCTGGCGTGAACGCCAGGAGAGCTGTCATGAGGGCAACAATGAGAGAGAGAGAGAGAGAGATGCGCGACGACGATGGAACATCGGTTACCTCCTGCGCCGCCCGAATCCTAGTCGTGTGGCGACGTCTGGGGCGTAGTCTATCGACGTGCGATAGACTTGAATATAGGGAGGTTCCACTATTTCTATCTATTTTCCTTTACGGCTTCGTAACCTGACTCGCTGCCTCTCAGAACGGTGGCGGCTGCATCATCAACGCCGCCAGCTTCGCCCGGAAGGCCCCCACATCCAACGCAAGGATCTGCAGGTCATGCAACTGTCCGTCGCGGTCCATCACCTGGCGTTTCAGCCTCGCCTCGGGCTCGAACCCCATCCGGCGGAACACATTGTTCGCCGCGTGCTGGTCGACTGTCATGCGCGCTACCATCTTGTTCGCCCCGCGCTCCTGCGCCACCGCGAACGCCTGTTCCGTCAGTAGCCGCCCGAGGTGCTTCCCCCGCATCGATTCGGCCACCATCACATCCAGTTCCAGTACGTGCCGCGTCCACGCCAGCCCGTCCGAAGTCACCGCCGCGTATCCCACAATCTTGTCGCCATCCAGCGCGATGATCGTCGTCGTAAGGCCCGCAGCCGTCTCGTGTAGCCACTGGTCGACCTGCTCCTGCCGCGTGATGTCGCGCCGCAGAAACAGCAGGTCGTGCGATGAGAGTCGTCGCGCGAAATCGACAAGGGCGGGACCATCCGTTTGCTCCAGGTAGCGCAGCCGAAGCGTTGCCCCCTCCAGTGGCACGGTCGCTGGCAGCGAGATCGGTTCCGAAGGCTGCGCCGCTGCCTGCTCGGCCACCGACCACGTCGCGCCGGCGAATCTATTCACCCACGAAAATCGCTTCATGCCCTCGCCTCCAACTGCACTCCCATGGGTTTGAAGCATGAATACTACACCAGCACCGCAATACGCCATTCGCAAGTACCTCGTGTACTCGTAGCACCTACGCAACACTCCCACGCGTGACCGTTATGCCCCCGCACCGGACCCCTCCCTATCGTGAGGGAGCGCTACCGCGCCAGGGAGCGACATCATGCTTGTCGAACGCCGCGATTTCGAACTACCCCCGTCTCCCAGTCCCGCGCCCGTGCCACCTGACCCGATTCCGCCCCGCCCCGAGCCGCCCGTGCAACCTCATCCGGGCCAGCCGCTACCGCCCATACCCGCTGATCCAGCGCCCCCCAGCCAGCCAACGCCCGTTCCGCCTGCTGCCGATCCGCCACTTGACCCACAGGTTCGGCCATAGCGCCAGCGGCCGCTCACACGATTGGAGCTTCACACATGGTCTCCCTTGGATACGCCCTTTCGAGCGAAGAACACGGCCCGCGCGAACTGGTGCGCTACGCCAGGCTCGCCGAAGACTCCGGCTTCGATTTTGCTGTCATCTCCGACCATTTCCACCCGTGGACCACACACCAGGGCAACGCGCCCTTCGTTTGGAGTGTCCTCGGAGGGATCGCCATGGCGACTGAGCGTATCCCAATCGGGACCGCCGTCACATGCCCGACCGTGCGCTACCATCCTGCGATCGTTGCGCAGGCCGCTGCCACCGCAGCTGTCATGCTCCCCGGCCGCTTCATGCTCGGCGTGGGCTCGGGCGAAGCGCTCAACGAGCACATCACCGGCGCCTACTGGCCGGTCCCGTCTGTCCGGATACAGATGCTTGAAGAAGCGATCGAGATCATCCGCGCCCTCTGGACCGGTGAAGAGGTCAATCACGACGGCGAGTTCTACACCGTCCACCAGGCCCGTCTCTTCACCCGGCCATCGCAGCCGCCACCGCTGATTGTTGCTGCCACTGGGGCCACCTCTGCGCGCCTCGCTGCCCAGAACGATGGAATGATGCTCACCGCCCCCAGCAAGGAAGCACTCACGACGTTCGGTCAGCAGGGCGGTGCTGATAAGCCGCGCTACGGCCAGGTGACCATCAGTTGGGCGCAGGACGACGCCACCGCGAGGCGCAACGCTTATGAGTGGTGGCCGACCGGCGCCGTAAACGGCCCGCTCAACTCCGAAATCAACACGCCCGGCCTCTACGACGACATCGTCAAGCTCGTGGACGAAGCCACGGTGGCGAAGTCCATGCCCTGCGGCTCGGATCCCCGCATCTTCCTCGACGCCATCCAGTCTTACGCCGATGCCGGCGTCACCCACGTGTGCCTGCATCCCATCGGCCCGGACCAGGAAGGCTTCATGGAGTTCTTCCGTCGCGAACTCGCCCCCGTCGTCGCAAAGGCTGCTTAGCCACGGCGCCAGCCCAACGTACCGGGGCGCTAAACAGGCGGACTTCTTCACGAAGTCCGCCTGTTTGGTTCGAGCCGGCTGAGTCGTCAGCCATAAACACTGAGGCTTTGGTTTAGTGCGGCACCTGCGGGGTCCGGCTCACGTCCGAGCCGTCGTTGTTGGTCGGCGTGGGCGTGTCGGTGGTGCCGCCGTTGCCGTTCCCATTCCCGTTGCCGTTCCCACTTCCGTTTCCGTTTCCGTTTCCATTGCCATTTCCCTGGCCCTTGGCCGGCTGGATATTGATGGCAACGCTCACTGTGTAGCCACCGACGGTAGTGAGCCGGACCGTATAGATCCCGGCCGGTGCGCCAGTGACATCGATGTGCCCAAGCACGCCAGACCAGTTACCGTTTCCGGAGCCGGCCGTGATCCACTGGCTTGGCTGTACGCCGCGCCCGATCTCTAGTCGCCAGCTGCCGTCCTGCGGCGCCTGCACAACACCCTGCACATCGATGGACTGCGTGAGCGTCTGCCCGGTTACCAGGTTCGTAATCTCCGCTGTCGGTGCGCCGCTGCTCACCTCCGTCGGCGCGACCGGGATCCCGCGCTGCTGCGCGAGCTTGATGGCGTCGGCCGGGTCGAATTCAGGCAGCTTCACGAACTGCGCTGCCACGCGGAACGCCTGGGGAGTGTTCGGACCCGCCAGCAGCCCGTTTCGGCTATCGACGATGACCGAATAACACTGCGAAGCATATGTCACATCAGTCCGGTACCAGCCCTGCACCACCTGGCTACAGCCCCCACCGTGCCCACGGTCGGTCGTCGGTGACTGGAACGGCCCATACGCCACATTCTTCGGTTGGAGCGAATCGAAGTCGCCCGGCTCTTTGAAGTCGCCGGCTTTCTGTAAAGTGCCCAGGTACCAGCTGAGCCAGTTCTTCGCCAGGTGGATCGTCGTGTCGGCTGCGGCGTATCCCCAACGAGCACCGTCGTGCACGAGTTCCTTGTTGGCGTTCCCCACCCACGTAACGGTCGCCGCATAGCGCGTGTACGTGTTCATCCAGGTCGAAAGCGTGTCGTCCGAACTGAGCGGGCCCTGTTGCGTGCCCGTCTTCGTGCCCATCGGGATCTTCGTGCCGTCCGCCATGAAGGCGTCGAGATTGTTGTCGTTGTTGCTGCTCCCGCAGTACCAGATGATGAAGCGCGAATTGCAGTCCGAGATGATCGAATGCGTGAGCCAGATGGAACCCGCATTCACCACCTGCTCGCGGCGCAGGTCGTTGGCCGTCGCATGGTCATACACGGTCTTCCCATCGGCGTCCGTCACCTTCAGGATCACGACAGGGTCAATATCCCGCGTGCCCGGCAGGCGGATATCCCCATGCTGGAAAGCCAGCTTCTGCTGCAACGCCAGGTCGTAGTTGGCACCCGTCGATGTCGCCGTCGACTGCAGATCGTTCATGTTCATCGTCTTGGCGAGCGTGGGTACCCCGACCATCACGCCCATATTCGCTATCACCGAGTTCATGTACGCCATGTCGATAATGCGTACGTTGGCCCCCCCGGTGGCGATTGACGGTCCATAGTACACGGCGCTGTGGTCCCGGAACGTGGGGTCGAACCCCTGCTGCAGCGTCGTGATGCCCATCTTCTTGGCCATGTCGATCACGTTGTCGATGCCCACGGCTTGCGCTGCCCGGAATGCCGGCACGTTCTGCGATCCGCCCAACCCCGCCCGGGCCGAGATCAGCCCTTCATTGCCCCCGTCTGCACGCGGGTCGATGATCGTCGCTCCGTCCACGGTCATTGGGCTCGTGTCCCAGATGGCGCTCATCGGCGCTTTATTCAGGTCGTTGAAGTATGCCGTGTACACCACCGGCTTCATCGACGAACCTGGCTGGTTGATCTCCACCCCCTGGTCGATATCGCCCGCTACCCTCGGGTCCGTTGTGTTGGTCGGGTCGGCGTTCGGGGCGTAGATGATCACCTGGCCCGTCGTCGGCTGGATCGAGACGATGGATGCATTGAAGCAGTTGCAGTTGTCGGCCTGACCGGTCGCCAGGAACTGCCGCATCATGTCTTCCGTCTGGAGTGTCTTGGTGTAGTCGAGCGTCGTCGTAACGTGCCAGCCGGCCGAATGCACGCTCTGTGTACAGTCGGAGACGCCGGGCAACTTCGGGAGTTCGCCGGCTTCGCACATACGCACCAGGTACGGCTCTACCTGGTCGTCGATGAACGCCGATGTCTTGATCACCGTCGATGCCTGGTAGACCTTCAACACCTCCGCCTTCGCCTGGTCTGCTTGCGCCTGCGTGATGTCCTTGTGCTCCACCATCAGATCCAGCACCTGCTCCTGGCGGGCTTTTGCGGCGTTCCCGACCGTAACTCTGCCCTGGTCATCGAGGACGCAACTACCCTTCGCATCCTTTATACAGTTCAGGATCGGGTGGTACGTCGTGGGCGCCTGCGGGATGCCCGCAAGCAAGGCAGACTGCGCCAGGTCCAAGTCCTTCGCATCCTCGTGGAAGTATCCCTGCGCGGCGGCCTGTGCCCCGACATAACGTCCCCCATAGGGAATCTGGTTCAGGTACCACTGCAGGATCTGGTCCTTCGAGTAGTCCTTATCAAGCTCCAGCGCGTACGTGATTTCGCGCAGCTTGCGGTCGAGCGTACGCGCCGCGCCGCCCGCGCAACTCTCCGGCTGGTCGCCGACGCTCGGACAGATGTACACGTTCTTCACCAGCTGCTGGGTGATCGAAGAGCCGCCCGGCCCATAATCGCTCGCGACATAATTGCTCCAGAAGCCGCGGAAGAGCCCCTTGATGCTCACGCCCGGGTTGGTGTAGAAGCCGTTGTCCTCGGTCGAGACCTCGGCTTTGAGAAGCCAGTCCGAAATCTGGTTCAGCGGCACCGGGTTGATAAGCTGCGCGTCCGGGTTACTCAGGTTTCCCAGTGGGATGCCGTTGCGGTCGTAGATCTCCGTCAGGCCGATGTTCGTCTGCCGCAGCTTGTCCGCGATTGGCACGTAGTCCTTCGCATACGACTGGTACACCACGAATACCGCGCCCAGCCCCACGGCCACACCCACAAAGCCCAGCGCCACAATGCTCATCACACCGATGAGGAGGAATCGTCCGAAGCCCCCGCCCCCATGCGCAGCTTCCCGCCGCGAGCGCACCAGCCGGCGCTTATAGGCCACGTTCATACGTGTCGTCTCCCCGGCCCCGCCGCATACGCGTTGCGCACTTCCCCTCGATTGCTCTTACGCGCATCCTCAACGAGCGTAACAAACGCCCCCCACCCAAGGCCATACGCGCGGTAAAGCATTCGCCGTTGTACCCTCTCCCCATGGCTATCTCCGGTGACGAAGTCCTTCACGTAGCACACCTCGCGCGCATCGCACTCACCCCCGCCGATGTCGAACGCTTCAGCGCCCAGCTCTCCAGCATCGTCGACCACTTCGCGGCGCTCGCCGCCGTCGATACCGAAGGCGTCGAGCCCACCGCGCACCCGCTCCCACTCTCCAACGTCATGCGCGCCGATACGGTTGCACCCTCCCTTCCCCAGGCGACCGTCCTTGCCAACGCCCCCGAACAGGAGGATGGCTTCTTCCGTGTCCGGGCGGTGCTCGAATGAGTGAACTCTGGCGTCTCACCGCCCACGAAGCCCACGAACACCTCCGTGACCACGACTTCACCGCCGTCGAACTCACCGAATCCGTCCTCGAACGCGTCGAAGAGGTCGAGCCCCGCATCCACGCCTACATCACTCTCACCGCCGACCTCGCGCTCGAACAGGCCAAAGAAGCCGATGCCAAATTCGCGTCCGGCACGGCTACACCCCTCACCGGCATCCCCGTCGCGGTAAAGGACCTCATCGTCACGAAAGACGTCCGCACCACCGCCGGC
>JAFKFP010000267.1:9159-10369 GCA_017308185.1 bacterium
ATCCCGCCCTACAACAGCCACGTCTACGAAAACCTGCGTCGCGCCGGCGCCGTCATGGTTGGTAAAGCGAACATGGACGAGTTCGCGATGGGCTCCAGCACCGAGCACTCCGCTTTCGGCCCCACCCACAACCCCTGGGACACCAGCCTCGTCCCCGGCGGCAGCTCTGGCGGCTCCGCTGCAGCCGTCTCAGCCGGCGAATGCCTCCTCGCGCTCGGCAGCGATACCGGCGGCAGCATCCGCCAGCCTGCCGCACTCTGCGGCAACGTCGGCTTCGACCCGACCTACGGCCGCGTCAGCCGCTTCGGCATCATCGCCTTCGGCAGCTCGCTCGACCAGGTCGGCCCGCTCGCCCGCGATGTCGAAGACGCCGCCACCCTCCTCGATTGCATCGCCGGCCACGACCCGCGCGACAGCACGAGCAACCCCGAACCCATGCCGGACCTCCGCCACTACCTGCACCGCGATATCTCCGGCCTGCGCATCGGCATCCCCACCGAGTACACCCAGGGCATGGAACCCGCCGTCCGTGATAGCTTCGAAAACGCCATCGGCATCTTCGCCGCCCTCGGCTGCACCATCGACCGCGGACTTTCGCTGCCCTCTAGCGAACACGCCCTCGCCGTCTACTACATCATCGCCCCCAGCGAGGCCAGCGCGAACCTCGCCCGCTACGACGGCGTGAAATACGGCTTCAGCGACCGCACCGGCGCGACCATGTGGGACAACATGGAACAGACCCGCGCCCGCGGCTTCGGCGAAGAGGTGAAGCGCCGCATCATGCTCGGCACCTACGCCCTGAGCGCCGGATACTACGACGCCTTCTACCTCAAGGCCCAGAAGGTCCGCACCCTCATCAACGCCGAGTTCGAAGAAGCCTTCAAGAAGTGCGACATCATCCTCACGCCGACGACCCCCGGCCCCGCCTTCCCCCTCGGCGCCAAGCTGAACGACCCGTACGCCATGTATCTGAACGACATCTACACCCTGCCCGCCTCAGTCGCCGGCCTCCCCGCCATCAGCGTCCCGAGCGGCCTCACCCCCGAAGGCCTCCCCATCGGCCTTCAACTCATCGGCAACTTCAACGACGAAGGCCGCATCATCCAAACCGCCCACGCCTTCGAACGCGCCAACGGGATGGCGAACGAGTTGCCGGAGGTGTGATGGGCGTGCAAAAGCTAGCCACGCAACCGCTGCCCGCCTTCGCGGC
>JAFKFP010000268.1:0-5580 GCA_017308185.1 bacterium
GATGCGGCGGAGGGTATCCGCTCGTTCATCGAGCGGCGCTCCGAGCCCCATACCCGCCACAACGACGACGACGATTGAGCTTTGCGGGGGCCCCACGAAGGGGCGGGCTCCTCCGCAAACCCCGTGTAGTATACGGGGCCCATGCGCATGGCCCTGCCGGTTTTGCCCGGAGTGCGGACGGTCGATTCACCGCTCGACCGCGCGCTCGCCCTCCTTCTTGCTGGAGAGCGCGAAGCAGCGCTGCGTTGGAGCGCGGCGGTCGTCCAGCAGGACGCGTCGGTCCCGAGCGCGTTGGCTGAGCGTGTGAGGAGCCGCGCCACGGCCGCGCCCTCGAGCGGGACGACATAGTACTTGCCCCCCGTACGCACGAGCACACGAGCCTGCGTGCCCTCGGGGGAGACTGCGAATGCCACGATCTTGCCTTCGAGGGGTGTGCCGAGGCGCCGGAGCTGGCTGACGGGTGCCGAGACGAGCTGCGAGCCGCCGGCTGATTCAATAGCAACGGCATCCGCAGTGAGCGTGCGAGCTGTACCCGCAACACCACTCACACTCACGAGTTCACCCGCGCTGATCGCAGCCGGTGATGTCGCGGCTGTATCTCGCTCGACTGCTGTCGCAGGACCCACTGTCACATTGACCACGCCGAACGCTGACTCGACATGCAACGTCGTCGTAGCATCGGCATGCTCGATGCCAGTGACGACACCCTGGACCTGGGCATAGTCATTGGGTGCGAGGACTTCGGCATCTGCTGAACTGGTGGTGGAAAATGCCGCCTGGAAGGCAAAGACTCCACCTGCGGCGATCACGCCGATCGCTGCTGCGGCGCCGATAAGCATCACGCCACGGCGGGGGACACGCCTGAACCAGCCGCGTGGTGCAGGGGCCACAGTGGTTTCCCCTTCCCTCGCCGCCATAAAGCGTTCGAATCTCGCGCGCGCTGCGGGGAGGCTTGCTGCCGCCTCATCCTCGACAACGCCAGCGGTCGTGCGAAGGCTACCTGCCCCGGCAACCAGGGATTCAAGCTGGGCGCGCTCGGCCTGGGTCATGTCGGTCGGTAACTCAGCGCCGGAGGCCGCGCGTTCGAGAAGTTCATCGAGGCGATCAGTACTCATGGCGCCGCCCCTGGATAACCAACATTCGCGAGCGCTCGCTGCATCGCTGCCAGCGCACGTCGTTGAAGGTTCTTCACAGCATCTTCCGAGCGGCTCATGATGCCTGCCGTGTCCTCGACCGAACGGTCCAGGAGGAAGCGCAGCGCGAGCACCTCTTGCTGGTCGGGCGTGAGGTGTTGCATGGCCGCCTGTAGGTCGTGGTGCAGGTCGACGGCAGCGCTCCGATCCGGTTCGGCAGGTGCTGTCGCATCGTCGAGTTCGGCCGTGAAGCCGCGGCGCGCACGCTTCTTCGCCAGGTCCCGCGTGAGGTTGCGGGCGATGCCCAGCAGCCATGCCTCGATCGGAGCGCCACGATAGTCGAAGCGGTCGGCGCGTGCATACGCCACTTCGAATGTCTGCGCGGCGAGGTCCTCGGCCTCCGCGGCATTGCCCACGCGGTAGCGCACGTAGGCGAACACTGCGCGATAGTGCCGTTCGAAGAGGATGCTCCAGGCGGCAGTCTCTCTCCGCACGGCACGCTGCGCGAGCGACGCGTCGTCGGAATCAAGACGGCCTTCTGCCGCGCTATCATGTGCATTCACCTCTGACTCGCGCACAGCGGATTCACTGTACGAATGGCCGGGCAAGCACGAAAGGTGACGGGCCAGCCTGCCATCGGCGCCGGGTGTCATGACGGACCCGGGCACGGGGATCGCTCATGCTGTTGGGATGAAGTCAAGCTGGGGCCACGCCTTCCCGAGTAACGCCTGAGCCGGGACACCGAGCCAGCGTTCGATGACGGTCGAATACACGGAACGAAAATCCGTCGTGAAGCTCAAATTCCCGTTGTCGATCAGCTGTGTCATGCTCGGCTGGTCACCGTAGAGCCCTCCCTTCACCTGGCTCCCGAGCGCGAACATGATGCTCGCGGAACCGTGGTCCGTCCCGCCGTTCGCGTTTTCGGCGACGCGGCGACCAAATTCACTCCATGTGAGGACGAGCACGTCGTCAGCGCGATTGTGCGCCGCGAGGTCGTTGTAGAACGCTGTGACGCCATCGTCGAACTCTGTCATCAGCTGCGAGTGACGCTCCGTCTCCTGGACGTGCGTATCGAAGCTCCCAAGGGTGATGTGCCCCACGCGCATACCGAGGTTGCCGACGATCGCTTCCGCGAGCAGCGAGAGGCCCTCGCCAAATGCCGTGGCCGGGTACTGCACAGCGGGCGGGTAGGCGCCATGGATGGCGGCAAGCTGCTTCGAGCTGGAGACGGCGTCACCGGCGGTCGTTTCAAGGAGGACGCCAAAGGGCGAATTTGCGGGATACTGTTCGTAGAGCTTCACGAGCGTTTGGGAGCGCCCATCGGTCCCGTCGCCGGCTGCGCCTCCGGTGCGGAAGCCGTAATCCTCAGGGCTTCCAATCGCGGTGATCGCGGTCTTGCTTCCGAGCATCTCGGGCGGCACGCCGATGCCGGAAGCGAGCCCGAGAAACGGGTCGTGCTGCTCCGACTCCATCTGATCGAGCGTCCGGCCAAGCCACCCGTTGTCCAGCTTCAGCTCCGGGTCGCCAGCCTCCCATATGGCCATGGAGCGGAAGTGGCTGTAGTTCTGCTCCGGGTACCCCACGCCGCGCACGATGGCGACATGTCCAGCATCCCAGAGGCCTTTCACGCCCTTCAGTTCAGGGCAGAGGCCGAACGCCGATACCAGCGGGAGTGCCTGGGCGTCATCGATGCCGATCGTCTTTCGGACCGAGTGGTAGGCGGAATCGCCGATGGGGATCAGTGTGTTGAGGCCGTCATTGCCGCCGGCGAGCTGGACGAGGATGAGAATCTTGCCAGCCTGCCGAGGCGCCACATCCCCCGGATTCTGGGCGGCGAAGGCCACCGAGCCCTTGAGCAACGACTGAGCTGTCGTGCCGATACTCACGAGTGCGAGCCCGCCCTTCATAAAATCTCTTCGGCCAGTCATCGGGAATCTCCTTTCGGATGTGTGCGCTACATGAGTTGGTATTCGGGGCTGCACAGCGTGAGGTAGGCGACGGCGGAAGCCTGTTCGGCAGGAGTGGGCAGCGTCTCAGCGTAGGCAACGATGGCATCACGCGAAGCTGATGCGATCTGACCGTCCACGAGGGCGTGAGCGCATCGGTCGAACATGTCGGACGGGGTTTTTGCGCCCGCAAGCGCGGACAGCTGCAGCGGCGAGCCACGGCGGGGCGCCAGGAACTGATCGGCGAAGTTCGCCCGCGCGAAGAACGCGCCGGTGGAGATCCACGACGCGCCGCCTGGCCATCCCGCGACGCTCGGCGGGTTGAAAAGCACCTGGTTCATCCCGCGGTAGCTCTCGGCACTGAAACGCCCCGCGTCGAGTGGTGTGTCGACTTCGAGCGCGCGGACCATACCAACAATGAAATCGACAGGGCTCCGCGCGAGTGCCCGGTACGATGCGGCTGAGTAGAATTCGTCACTCGTCAGGATGGCGCGGACCACGGGTTTCACCTGGTGGTCGTTCTGCTGCCATACCTGCACCAGCCTGTCGATGGTGGATTCGGAGGGATTGTAGTTCGCCAACTCGCGGAACAAGCGGGTGCAGAGGTGCTTCGCGGCCGCGGGTGTCTGCATGATGATGTCCACGATGTCGTCTCCGCCGAAATCGCCGGTCTTCCCGAGGAATGTCTTGGTCCCGCCATCATGTAACCGCGGAGAGATGAGGAAGCTGGGCGTGTACTCTGCGTAGGCTTTCTGGTAGGCGGCGCGTAGCGCCGCAGGATCGCCCTTTGGGAGAGGCCGGGGCAGGTCGGGGGGCGTGATGCGCCAGCCCGTGTAGGCGCGGGCACTCTCGCGGACGTCATCCTCGGTGTAGTTGCCCACGCCCATCGTGAAGAGTTCCATCTGCTCGCGCGCGTAGTTTTCGTTCGGATGCGCTTTCGCGTTCTCAATGTTGTCGAGGTAGTAGAGCATCGCAGGGTCCCGCCCCACCGCCTTGACGAAGTCGTCCCAGCGGGGCAACGCGTTTTGCCGGTAGAAGTTGTTCTGATTGAGCACGAGCTGTGAACGGCGGCCGCCGACCTTGGCGATCTCGGTCGTAAGCAGTCCGTGCCAGATAAGCGTCATCCGCTCTTCGAGGGGGCGGGCGGTGTAGGCCATGCGCGTCAGCCACCACTGTGTCATCTCACCAATGGATGGGAGGCCGGGGGTGAGTTTCACCGCCGCGAGACGCTCATCGAGCGCCGAGTTGTCAATGGTCTCGAAGTTGAGGAGCCTGTCGGCCGCTTCGTCGCGGCTCAGTGTGGCGAATTCGGCGATCTCCTGTGCCGATCCGCCGAAGCCCGCGCGCCTCAGCAGATGCGCGGCACGGACCTTCGGGTCGCCGAGTGCCACAGCGGCCGCCGCAGATGACGGGCTGACGGGTGCCTGGTTGCCGGAGACAGCATTCGTGGTGGCCCCACCGCCCATTTCGATCGCGCCGAACACGGCGGCTGCCGAACCAGCAGCCGCGAGGGCCGCCCCACCGGCAAGAAACGCCCGCCGGCTCGTCCGCCGGTGAAGGATGCTCGACGTGCCGGCGGATGACCGCTGCTTCCTCATGCTCATTGCTCCAATGCGACCGCCGGTTGCGGTATCGCTGCACATGAGATGGCACGGCCGCGGGACAAGGTGACGGGCGGTCGATGCGGACCCGGACAACGACTCATCCGCGCGGGGCGCCTTTCACCCACCTTGCCGAAGGGCCGATGGCGCCAGGCCCACCCTCGCGATTGCTTTACGTGGTATGGCGTACGGTGAGCACGCAGAGCGGGTTCGGCGCCATACAGAGGAGAAGTGGAGTCCATGTCCGCATCTCGAAAACACAGGACGGGCTTTAGTGCCGAGCGCCGCACTGGCATGAAGGTTGCGCTCACCGGTATCTCCTTAGCAGGATTTGCGGCCGCCTGGGTCGGGTTCGCGAACGGCAGCCATCCCGGCGGGCAGTCATCCGCAACGAGCGGCAGCGAAACTCCCGCTGCACCCAGCGTCGCGGCGCAACCCGTCACATCCGGGTCCGGTTCGAGCATTCGTCCGGATGATTCGCAGACGACGCCGTCGTACTCGCTACCGACGCATCGGACATCACGAGGTTCCTAGCTGTGAGTTGGAAAGCCGCCGCCCTCGTGGCCGCCGTGCTGGTTGCGGGCATCACCGTGTCGCGGCTGGCAGAAGGCGGAAGCGGGACGACCACATGGGATGCCTCGCGTGCGGCGGGATTCGCCGCGTACCTTATGCTGTGGGTAGCGGTGATGAGCGGCGTGGCCGTGCATATGCGCTGGCGACCCAGCAGCAACGGGTCGCTGGTGGGCGTGCTCGAACTCCAACGGATCGCTTCGACGCTGGCGCTCGCGTTTGTGATAGGCCACGTATTCGGGCTGCTGATTGACCCCGTGAAGACGTTCTTCTCCCTGCTCGATGCCGTCGTGCCGTTTACGAGCAGCTACCGCTCGGTACAGGTTGGCC
>JAFKFP010000268.1:5590-14690 GCA_017308185.1 bacterium
CGCTCGCGGAGTGGTCGCTCATCGCGGTCCTGTTGTCGACGGCACTCTCCGGCCGTATGGCATGGAAAACGTGGAAGGCGGTCCACTACGCGAGCTTTCCCTGCTACCTGTTCGCGCTCATCCACGGACTCACCGCGGGCAGCGACTCGCAGACACCGATCGCCATTATGACTTATGTCGCGACCACTGGCGCCTTGAGCGCCCTGTTGGCGGTCCGGATGGCGGGCCGCGACTGGGCCGCCGCGGGCGAGCCAGGTATCCGGCCTTCGTGAGCAGCGCCGGTAGGCAAATCAGGCATCAGGTCCACCCATGCACTGCGCCGTTTGCTTCGACCGCGAGCACGGAGGCACCGCCAATTCGAGCGGACTCTAACGCGGCATGGCCGCCGATGAGGACAGCCTTCGCCCACACCTCCGCGCGCCAGGTCTCGCTGGCGCGCACAGAGACCTGCACGAACGGCGAGTCCGCAGGCAGTCCCGTCCGCGGGTCAATGAGGTGGTGGGCGGATTGTCCGGCAGCCGTGTTCCATCGCCGATGCAGGACCGTGGATGTCGCGAGCGCGTCGCGGATGACGCCGGTCCACGCGAGCCCCCCCGCAGGCGAGGCAACGCCGGCCTGCCAGCCGTCCACACCCTCTTCGGCACCGAGTACACGCATGTCACCTCCCGCGTTCACCAGCACCGCCGCGTACTCCGGCGACAAGAGTTCAATCGCCAGGTCCACCGTCCAGCCCTTGACGATGCCACCCAGATCGAGATTGCCTGACCGAAGGCGCACCTCGTCGCCATCGACAAATAGGCAATCGCGCAGCCCTGGCACAAGACGGCCTGCGAGGTTTCCACGAGCACCCACTGCATCAAACGTGCGGTCGTACCCCGCTTCTTCAAGGGCAGGCAGGATCATCGGGTTGAAGATCCCACCGGTGAAATCGAAGGCCGCAAACGCGTTACGACATGCCGCCGCGCAGGTCGCATCATGTATGAGCTCGCCGCCGTTGAGCAGCGACAGCACACTACTCGCTCGAAAGCGGGAGAATCGCTCTTCCTGGCGTTCGAACAACAGGCGGACACTCGCGAATGCGGCGAACGGTCGATCGAGCGCGTAGATCGAGACGTCGATGTCCGTATCCATGGCGCGGAAATGATCGGTGTGCTCGATCAGCAGAGGCGGCATGACGTCATTATCAGCGAGTCTCAGGCCAGCTTCTGTAATGCTGCAGCGAGGCGATGGAGCGTGCGGCTGCGTCCGATGATCGCGACGGAATCGAAGAGCGGGAGACCCTGAGGGCTACCCTCGATCGCAACATACAGCACGGAGACAAACTTTCGCAGCTTCAGACCAAGCACCGGTTCGAGGCCCCGGATTGCTGCCTCGATGGAAGCCTGGTTCCAGTCCTCGCTGGCGATTTCGCTGAAGGCGGCCATCGCCGTGTCGAGCACCGTCTGCGCGATAGCAGCATCGCCCCCCAGCTTCTCTGCAAGCAGTTCGGCCTGATAGCCGGGAGCATCGTCTCCGAAGAGGAAGGCCGTCATCGGGCCGATCTCATCAAGACGAGCAACACGCTCGCGCAGGATGGGCGCGACAGCGGCGACAAGCGCGGCATCCATCTGCTGGCCGGACCACTGAGTAATGGTCGCGTGCCAACGTTCCTCATCCATCGCGCGGATGTAATAGCCGTTGAGGAAGTTGAGGCGTTCGACATCGAACACTGCCGGGTTGGGCACGACGCGCGCGAGGTCGAAGTGCTGCTTGAGGTCGTCGATTGTGACGAGGCTGGTGTGGTCGTCGAGGGACCACCCAAGGAAGGCGAGAAAGTTGACCATGGCCTCCGGCAGGTAGCCGTTCGTTGCGTAGTCGAGCACCGCAGTGTCGCCACTTCGCTTGCTGAGCTTCTTGTGGTCGGGCCCGAGGATGAGTGGCAGATGCGCCCACACTGGCGGCTCGTACCCCAGCGCGTCGTAGAGCTGGATGTGTTTGGGAGCGCTTGAGATCCATTCATCGCCGCGGATCGCATGCGAGATCTGCATCTCGGTGTCGTCTACCACGACCGCGAGATGGTAGGTGGGATATCCATCCGACTTGAGTGCAACAAAGTCGTCCTGCAGCGCGTTATCAAACGTGACATCGCCGCGGATGAGATCGTGGAGCACGGTTGTGCCGTCGTGCTTCATCTTGAAGCGCACGGTGAATGGCTCGTTTGCGGCCCGGCGGTCCGACTCCTCCCGCGGGATGTCCCGGCAGCGACCGTCGTAGCCCGGTGGCTGTTTCGACGCTTGCTGGGCTTTGCGCATCTGGTCCAGGCGTTCGGGCGTGCAGAAGCAACGGTAGGCGTTGCCCTCGTCGATGAGCCGGCCGGCCGCGTGCTGGTAGAGCGGAAGCCGTTGGGACTGGAAGTAGGGTTCATGGGGTCCGCCCACAACGGGTCCCTCGTCCCAGTCGATTCCGAGCCAGTGGAGGCTGTCCATGATCGCCTCGAGGGAAGTCTCCTGGAGCCGCGCGCGGTCCGTGTCTTCGATGCGGAGCAGGAACTGGCCGCCGTTCGCGCGGGCATAGGCCCAGCTAAACAGGGCAGCGCGGATGTTGCCAATATGTGGGTCGCCGGTTGGGCTCGGGGCGTAGCGAGTTCGGACAGTCACGTTCGATCCAGGGTCAGGTGTTGGTTGTGCGGCTGGCAGGCGCAGCGCGCATGTATTCAGAGGCTAGCGGTTCGAGCGCTGTGTGGCGAACAAATGCAGCGAAATCAGGCGCGAGCGGCGATGTTACTTCGAGCATGCCTCCGTCGGGATGCGGTATGCGGATCCGCCACGCATGGAGCAACTGGCGGCCCTCGCCCTCTGTCCCATACACCCGGTCGAACGTGACGGGGCAGTGAATGGCGGCGAGATGGACGCGGATCTGGTGCGTGCGCCCGGTCTCGGGATGGACCAATATAAGCGCGCGGCCGTGGTCCTCAGAGAGCACTTCGTAGCCAGTGCGCGATGTGCGGCCGTTCCGCACGACGGCCATGCGGGTGCGGTCGCCGGGATGGCGGGCAATGGGTGCATCGATCACTGCACGCCTGCGGTTCGGGACAGCGTCGGTGACCGCGAGATACGTCTTCTCAACCGTGCGTGCTTCGAAGGCAGCACTCATTGCAGCCTGGGCCCGGGGAGTCCTCGCGAGGAGCAAGACGCCGCTCGTGTCCTTGTCGAGCCGATGGACAATGCCGGGGTGATCGGCATCGAAACCGCCCGCCCCGGATCCAAGCCGTGCGAGCATCCATTCGGCAACCGACGGCGACGTGTCGCCAGGCGCGCCGTGGACCGCCAGCCCGGCTGGCTTATCGACCGCGACGACCGACTGGTCCTCGAATAGGATGGCCAGGTCAGGAAACTCTTCCGCGCGCGAGGACACACGGGAACGGGGAGGCAGTGCGAGTTCGAGCGTGTCGCCCTCGACCACAGCGGCCGACTTCCGCGCGCATTCGCCGTTGAGCAACGCATGTCCCCCGGCGATGAGCCGCTGGATGCGAGCGCGGCTCAGATCGGGAAAGGCGTCGGCGAGCACCACGTCGATGCGTCCGGCGCGGCCGGCTATGGTGCGTCGCCGCTGTCCGGCTGTGACTGCATCAACATTCCCCATATCAGCAGAAGGACTCCTATGGTTATGCACGAATCGGCCACGTTGAACGCCGGAAAGTACGGAAACTTGATGAAGTCGACGACTTCGCCTGCGTACACGCGATCTATCAAGTTGCCGATGGCCCCGCCGAGCATGAGCGCAAGTCCAGCCCGCATCACCGGGTGGGCGAACTCCGGGTTGAACAGGTAGATGAGGATTGCCGCCATGCCGATGACACTGGTCACGACAAGCAACGGACCAGCGCTCTGAAAGATGCCGAAGGCAGCACCGCTGTTGGTAAAGTGGACTATCTTCACCGGCCAGTCGCCAGGCCACACGTCTCCCACGGGCAGGTTGTTGCGGATCACCCACTTGATGAGTTGATCGAGCCCCACCACAGCGGCGACGACCACAATGAACCAGGCATCGCGGGGACTAAACCTTGCACGAGTGGTGACGGGTTTCGCGGGCACGCGGGCGTCGTCCATCTCTTTCATCTTACGTTGGGGCTGGTTACGGCGCAGGATGGTACAACGGTCAGCGGCCGCTGCCGCTTAGGTCGGGCGGCCTGATGGGAGCCCACGCTGGGGCCGGCTCGTGGCAGATGAGCCGTGCATTCGCTACGCTGAGTGCACCGAATGCAGTTCCTGAGGAGATCAACAATGGCGAATACGGCGACGCGTGAGATGCGTCCCGATGGGAAGCTGCGCCTCCCGCCGGGGCAACACCTGACTTCGGGCTGGCCGGTCCTGCATTACGGCAGTATCCCGCGCATCGACCTCGAATCATGGCGTCTTCACGTGTGGGGATTGGTCGAAGAAGAAAAGTCATTCACGTGGGAAGAGTTCAACAACCTGGGGCAGACGACCGAGTTCAATGACATCCACTGCGTGACCACATGGAGCAAGTACGACAACACGTGGCAGGGCGTGCCGTTCGCGGCACTACTGGACACGCTGCAACTCAAGCCCGAGGCCAAGTTCGCGATGCTGCACAGCTACGGCGGATACACAACGAACGTACCGCTCGAAGACTTGATGCGTGAGCAGGTGATGTTCGCCCATAGCCACAATGGCGAACCGCTCACGCCAGAGCACGGCTGGCCGCTCCGCCTCGTGGTACCACACCTCTACTTCTGGAAGAGTGCCAAGTGGGTGGGTGGGATCCAGTTCCTCGACCGGGACCGGCCAGGATTCTGGGAGACCTACGGTTACCATATCTACGGTGACCCCTGGAAAGAAGAGCGCTACTCGTAACGGTGACCCGCTCCCAAAGCGCCACAACGCGCTAGCTGTGCCGGGAAAGCCCGCGGATGTAGAAAGCCACCTGCTCGATTGGGGTCTCGCGGTCGATTTCGGCCCCACCGAACACGTGGGCGAGGATGAACATATTCAGGATCCCGGTGATCGCCGTGGCGCAGTGGTCAACGGACGCTTCGCGGAACGTATGATCCTGCATTCCGGCGCAAAGGATCTCATCGAGCGGCTTGCGAACTTCATCGACAAGCGCCTCGCTGAACGTGGCCATGGGCACTCCGCCGAGGCCGAATACTTGCCGAAGCACAAGCGCGATGATCTCTTCATTCTGTAAGAAGTGATCAAGGTAACGGCGGGAGTATTCCAGCACCTGGTCGACTGGCGCCGCCGCAGACGGCAAGTCACGAATAATCGCGCTCGCCATCTCTTCGAGGATCTCGCGAATGATGCTGCTATAGAGCCCTTCCTTGGAGCCGAAGTAGTAGTAAATCATCGGCTTGGTGGTCTGGGCGTCCTCGGAGACCTCACGGAGAGATGTCGCGGCGTAACCCTTCTCGGAGAAGCGCCGCAGCGCGCTATTGAAGATGCGGTCTCGAACATCAGGATCGCGTTGGGGTGTGGAGCTCACAGGGGATTCGGCCTCGAAACAGGATCGGGTGGGGTTATTTCGAGTATACCCGCGCGCCCGTTACGGGACGCACCGAGCCGGGCCTCACGAGGACGGCTGCCGGTAATGGGCGACAATGAGCGTTTCGAAGTTACGGGCCTCGGAGCAAACGCGGCAGGTCAGGTACCACAACCAGATGTCGTCGGGCGGGCGCCCGTAGCGCTCGCGCGCCTCTTCTTCCGTTGTGGTCACGGCGATGCGTACCTTTCCAGGAGGGGCCGGGAGCAGGCGCGTGTATGCCACGCCTCCAGGATGTTCGATACTCTTATGTTGCGCTGAGCCCTCGACTTCGAGCATTGCGGGCCGCCGGAATTGGCCGGCTCCGAGCAGAAACATTGGCTCTTCGGGGACTTTCACATGCGCCTTCACGGCCCTGGCCTCGAGTTGAGCGCGCAATTTGCCCAGACCTGTGACCACGCCGAGGAGCGCGCTCGCGGTCGTCTTCACAAATGCGATATCAGACCAATCGCTCTCAACCCCGTCCCACTCGTCATGGTCAAGCTGCGGGCAATCGCAAACCTCCGGTTCGGGCTCGGTTTCAGCGACACCGCCGGATGGAGGGATGGTTGGATAACCATCGACGCGGATACGCCGTCGTTCAGGCATACACGAATTGTCGAGTCCAGTGAGGCGCTTGTCGAACCCGCATGCTGGCCCGGAGCTAGACCCTGTTCAGTTCAGCGAGCGCGCACGCAAGGAGTTCGGGCTCGCGGTTCAGGAGGTCCATGGAAATGGTCTCAACCGAATCGATCTGGTGGCCCCGCGCATGCAGTTGGTTCACGCGGCACTGGCCGAGCGCGCGCGCGATTTCGTCGCGGAACGCCGGCGTGTCCTCGCGGCCGGCCTGGGCAGCGACGAAGGCGGCTACAGGCGGGCCCACATTCACGGCCATTTCGCGAAGCGATTCGCCGCGGATGGCAAGCATGAAGTTCGCCTGGATAACTCCCCAGATTTCAGTCGCATAGCCCGGACCCTGATAGGTCAGTTCGAGGTCGATGGCATCGTTACTGGATTCTGCGATCATGCTTCTCTCCCCGGCATGGCAATTTTGAGGGTCTCTGGCAGTTCGCCAAGGAGCTGTGTGCGGGCCTGCACCCGCGTTTGTAGCCCCCAGATGTTGATAAATCCAACCGCCGCTGATTGGTCATAGGTGTCGCTCGCATCGTAGGTCGCCAGTCCGCGATCGTACAGAGACTCATCGGCCTTGCGGGAGACCACGGTGGCCTGGCCTCGTTGCAGCCGTAGACGGATCGCGCCGGTCACATGCCGCTGGGTGCTGGCCACGTAAGCAGCAATGTCCTGATGGTGGCCGCTGAACCAGAGGCCATTGTAGATGAGCTCAGCGTATTCGGTTGCGATGAGCTTCTTCAGGCGAATCTGCTGCTTCGAAAGCGTCATCGCCTCCAGCGCGCGATGGGCCTGGTGCAGAATCGTGGCGGCCGGCGCCTCGTAGATCTCGCGGCTCTTGATGCCCACAAGCCGATCCTCGATGTGATCGATGCGCCCAACACCGTAACGGCCTCCCAGGTCGTTCAGATATTCGACCATGGCCACGGGCTCCATCGCCTGGCCGCCAATAGAGATGGGAAGGCCGTGCTGGTAGGCGATCTCGAGATACGCGGGCTCAGCGGGCGCTTCCTCGGGAGAGCGCGTCCACTCATACGCTTCGGGCGGCGGCTCCTGCCACGGGTCTTCGAGCACGCCGGCCTCGGCGCTACGGCCCCAGATGTTCTCGTCGATGCTAAACGGCCCTTTGTCACCCCAGGGGATATCGATGCCGTGCTTGCGGAGGTAGTCAATCTGGACTTCCCGGGCCATGGCGTTTTCGCGCGTCGGTGCGACGATTTGCAGGGACGGGTCGAGCGTCATGATGCCGACATCGAAGCGCACCTGGTCGTTTCCCTTGCCGGTGCACCCGTGGGCCACGGCGGACGCATGCTCTTCATGGGCCACATCGACAAGCAGTTTCGCCATGAGGGGACGGGCGAGGGCAGTGGCGAGGGGGTAGGTATCCTGGTAGAGGGCGCCAGCAGCAAGGGCCGGGAAGGCAAAGTAGCGGACGAAATCCTCGCGCGCATCGATGATACGCACTTTCACTGCACCGGCGGCCATCCCTCGCGATTCCACAACAGGCTGTTCGCGACTCTTACCGACGTCGATGTTGAGAGCGACGACGTCGTAGCCCTGTTCGACGGTGAGCCATTTGATGGCCGTGGTGGTATCGAGTCCACCAGAGTAGGCAAGGATCAGTTTCGGCACGGTCAATCCAGTCGGTTTTCGATGGTGGTGGCGCCCAGGCTCCAGGCTGAGGGGCACCGCCGGTGTAACCCCAGTATGGCCGCGGTTATTCCTTCGGCAAACCGGGGCCGAGCACATCGTGGCGTGCTCCCCATTCGCCAAAGAACCACGCCCCAAGCGCCGTTAGGGCCAGCAAAACTACCAGGGCAACGGTCACGGCGACGGCCGCTCCCCCGTGCAACTTTCCGGCGAACACGAAGGGCACGAACGCCAGGCCCACGATCACCACGGCCACACCGCCGAAGATGAGCCATGGCGAGCCTGCACGCTGCGTGGCGTACCAGTTGCGGTCACTTGCAAGCGAGTAGCGTGTGCGGATGCCGGCGACGTGGTTTCTCGGCAGCTTACCTGTCAGGCTCAGGATACCCAACGCCACCAAAACGACTCCCGCGACGATGAGTACGCTGATCGATATGCCCATTTAGCGGCCGCCTCCAAACGTGGGCAGTGCATCAGTCAGTGCTCCGCGCAGTTCGTACTCATTCACGAGTTCGCCGTCCGTCACTGCCGCGCGGATCGGATCAAACGCATCCTCTGGAACGTCGTGCCGGCTGAACCGGACAGCACGCCTGGGGGTCGTGTTGACACGAAAGTCGAACACGTCCGGACGGCTGTAGTGACCGGCATGGTCGGCGATCATCTTCTGGAGCATGACCGTCCCTGTGTTGGCCCTGGCCGTGAGAATGGTCTCCTCGTTAAGCAACGGACCCGCGAGAAAGTTGCCGTCCGGGCCGATGATGCCGGAATCACCGTCGCAGGGCATGAGCAGTTGCCGCGTGCGGCCGCCGATTTCCATCGCGTACTCACGGATGTCGGAGGGCATGTCTTCTTCGCGAAGAAGGCCTCCTGCCATCACCACATACGCGGCGGCCTGCATGGCAAAGGCCCGTGAGAGCACCTCCTGGCGGCAGAAAACGCCGCCCGGCCAGACACCGGCGTGGACCTGGATGCCCTGGGCGATGAGCGCATAACCGGGAAGGACCATCTCGTGTTCCCAACAGTTCAGCCCGCCGAGCCGGCCGTACGGCCGGTCATACAGGCGAAGGGTGCTGCCATCGCCTTCGCCCCACACGGTGCGCTCGTACATTGTGGGCTTGAGTTTGCGATGCTTGCCGAGGATGCGGCCCTCCCGCCCGATGAAGAGCAGGGTGCAGTAAATGGTGCCGCCAGTCGTGGTGTCGCGTTCGGCCACCCCGATGGCTACGTCGGTGCCGGCCCGGCGCGCGGCGGCGCAGAGCGCATCCGTGGCCGGCGAGGGCACTTCGACGCCGTTCAGGAT
>JAFKFP010000269.1:0-2766 GCA_017308185.1 bacterium
GGATTGCCTCCTCCAGGATGTCGCTCGCGCGGTCAATCTCGTCATCGGTGACGATGAGCGGCGGCATGAAGCGCAACGCGTTGGGGCGCACGTTGTTTACGAGCAGACCACGCTGACGGCAGGCATCGACGATTTCGGCCGAACAATCGCGATCGAGGCTGATGGCGAGCAGCATGCCGCGGCCGCGCACCTCGGTAACCGCGGGAATCGCGTCTTCCATTGCGCGAAGCCGCGCTTGAAACCGCTCCGATGCGCGCGCGCCCTGCGCCGGCACATCGTTGTCGATGATGTAGCGCATCGTCGCGACACCGGCAGCGGTACTCAGCGGGCTGGCGCCAAAGGTCGTCCCGTGGTCGCCCTTTACAAGGTGTGCCGCGATCTCTTCGCGGGCGAGGATCGCGCCAATCGGCACACCACCCGCGAGGCCTTTGGCGAGGCACATGATGTCCGGTTCGATACCTTCCTGTTGGTACGCCCAGAGGGTGCCAGTGCGCCCAATGCCCGTCTGGATCTCATCGAGGATGAGCAACAGGCCGTTCTCGTCGCACCAGGCGCGCAGCTCTTTGAAAAAGCCGGGACCAGGCATGTTCACGCCTGATTCGCCCTGTATGGGCTCGGCCAGAATTGCGACAGTGTTGGCGTCGGTTGCGGCCTTCACGGCAGCGATATCATTCCAGTTGACGTGCGTGAAGCCAGGAGCGAGCGGTGCGAACGGTGCGCGGTAGCGTTCAGTGCCTGTGGCGGCGAGTGCACCCATCGAGCGCCCGTGAAATCCATCGTTGAAGGCGATAATGCCGTAGGCGCCATCTCTTGTGTCGTGGCCCCAGCGGCGCGCGAGCTTGATGGCGGCCTCCATCGCCTCCGTCCCAGAATTGC
Source organism: bacterium (assembly GCA_017308185.1). Taxonomy (GTDB): domain Bacteria; phylum Chloroflexota; class Dehalococcoidia; order Tepidiformales; family Tepidiformaceae; genus JAFKFP01. The sequence goes on from JAFKFP010000269.1 coordinate 877, forward strand.
AGAAGAACACGCGGTCGAAGCAAGAGTTCTCGACGAGCAGCTTCGCCAGTTCGATCATCGGCGTCGTGTAGTAGAGGTTCGAGGTGTGGATCAGCTTCCTCGCCTGCTCGGCCACGGCCTCGGCCACGACCGGGTGTGCGTGTCCGAGAGCGTTGACGGCAAGGCCGCCTACGAAGTCGAGGTACTCGCGGCCATCCACGTCCCAGACACGGGTGCCCTCGCCGCGCTCAATGACAACGGGCTGGCGCCCATAGTTCTGGAAGACGTAGCGTTGTTCATCGGCGACCCAGTCAGGCATGCCATTTCTCCTTGGAGGCTAGGGCCTGATGGTACCGGCAACAGGGGGCAGGGAACAGGGAGCGGTGCGTCTCAGGTATCAACTGAACGGGGCGCGGCTGAGGAGGGTATCGTGGGTGCCGGGGCCCGCGGCGGACGGGTCGCGCGACCAGACCGAATCGTGGAGGCGCCACCCTTGCCGTTCGTCCGACAGCATGAGTTCAAGCACCTCCTGTAGTTGACGCTGATGTTCCGGGAGGCGTACCGGCGCGAGGACTTCGATGCGCTCATCGAGGTTGCGCTTCATGATGTCGGCGCTGCCGATGAGATACTCCGGGTGTCCGTCGTTGTGGAACATGAAGATCCGTGAATGCTCCAGGAAGCGGCCAATCACGCTAACGGCGCGCACCCGTTCGCTGAGCCCCGGGACTTCGGGCCGCAAGCGGCAAATGCCCCGGATGATGAGGTCCACACGCACGCCGGCCGCCGAAGCCTCGTAGAGCAGGCGCGTGAACTCGAGATCCTCGAGCGCGTTCATCTTGAAAATGAGGCGTGCCGGGCGGCCCGCCTTCGCCGCCGCGATCTCCCGGCGCACACGCGCTTCCAGTGCCAGCCGAAGATTGTCTGGCGCCACCAGGAGTTCACGCGTCTCGATCCCGTCCGCAAACCCGGTGAGCCGGTTGAAAATGCGCACCAGGTCGGCACAGATCTGTGGGTCCGCAGTGAAGAGCCCGAGGTCCGTGTAGATCCGGGCTGTCCGCGAGTTGTAATTGCCGGTGCCGATGTGCGCGTACATCACAACGCCGTCAGCCTCTTCGCGCACGATCAGGCAGATCTTGCTGTGGATCTTGAGGTTGCGCTCGCCATAGGCGACATGCACCCCGGCATCCTCCAGGCGTCGCGCCCATTCGATGTTATTGGCTTCATCGAAGCGCGCGGTGAGTTCGACGATGACGGCCACCTGTTTGCCACGGCCCGCGGCGTCGATAAGCGCCTCCAGGATGGGCGAGTCAGGCGACGTCCTGTACATGGTTTGCTTGATGGCAAGCACGGCCGGATCTGCCGCCGCTTCTTCGATAAAGCGGACAACCGTCGCATCGAATGATTCGTACGGGTGGTGGACGAGCACTTCGTGACTCCGAAGCGTAGCGAAAATGGATCGCGGCTCGAGCGAAGACAGGAACGCAGAGGGCACCGCGGGGACGAACGGGGCTTCGCCCAGCCCCGGGACCACGAGTGCGGCCAGTTGGAAGAAGTCGGCCAGGCCAAGCGGACCGTCCGCGATGTAGACATCGCCAGCGGGGAGACCGAGCTCCGAGAGCAACAGTTCCATACGCCCCGGCGCGAGTTCGCCCGTAATCTCAAGCGAGACGGCATCGGCCAGCCGCCGGCGTCGCAACTCGCTCTCGATGAGTTCAACAAGGTCGTCCGCTTCTTCACCGGCGTCGCCGACCTCAATGCTGCGGAGCACCCGAAGGACGTGTCGTTCAGTCACAACCATGCCGGGGAACAGCAGATGGACGTGTGCACCGATGAGGTCTTCGAGCAGTACGAAGCGTCCATCACCAGCTTCGATGAGCCGCGCACGATTTTGCGGCACCTTGATGCGGGCGA
>JAFKFP010000269.1:2786-11869 GCA_017308185.1 bacterium
GCTCGCACTGGAGATAAAAGGGAATGGGTGTGCCGGGTCGACGACGAGCGGCGTAAGTATGGGGAAGATCGCCTCTTCGAAGTACGCCGCGAGGCGATCGCGTGCATCTCGCTCCAGTTCGGCGAAAGGAACAATGCGAAGGCCGTTGGCTGCGAGTTCGGGCGCCAGTTCGTCGCGCCAGACGTGCTCGATGGCCCGGCGCGTCGCGAGACAACGACTCACCACGAGCGTTCGTTGCTCGGCTATTGTGAGGCCATCCACAGTGCGAGTTTGTGCGCCGGACTTCCGCATGCGGTGGAGCCAGCCCACACGCTTGGCGTAGAACTCGTCCAGGTTGCTCGCCGTGATGGCGAGAAACTTGACGCGCTCAAGCAGCGGGTTGCGCGGATCCCGTGCCTCAGCGAGTACGCGGTCGTTGAAGTCGAGCCAGCTAAGTTCGCGGTTGAGGTAGAGTGCCGGGTCATCGAGGTCGCGGCTCGCCGAAGCGGTAGGGCCGGACGAGGTTTCCAGTGCCAACGGCAGCCTCCGCGCTGGGTGTCTCCTCATGATACAGGCAGGCCGCGGCCGATCGGCCAGTTCAGGGGGTGATGGAGGTACCCCGGCGCGCGTGCTCGAGGATCGCGGCGGGCTCGCGGCCATCGAGGATCCGCGCAGGCACGCCCGCGGCCACCGCTAGGAGGCACGTCTCCACCTTCGGGATCATCCCGCCGGCGATGGTGCCATCGGCCACGAGTTCACGAGCACGGGCCGCGTTCATAACCGGGATAGTCGTGCCATCCGAGCCACGCACGCCCTCCACATCAGTCAGGAACAGCACCTGGCGCGCGGCGACCGCGGCCGCAATCGCCCCGGCCGCCACGTCGGCATTCACGTTCACCAGCTGGTCCGCCCCGGCACCCGGCACGAAGCCAATCGAGCTAATAACAGGGATGATTCCCGCCTGCCGCAGCGCGTCAATGGCGCGAGGGTCAACCGATTCGGGCTCGCCGACGAAGCCGAGCTCGGGCGAAGCGATACGGCACTGCAGCAGACGGGCGTCAGCGCCCGATAAGCCCACGGCCGGAGCGCCGGCAGCATTGATAGCTGCAACGATTCGCTTGTTGACCAGCCCGGCGAAGACGGCGACCACTATTGGGAGCACCGGCTCGTCGGTCACTCTGAGGCCTCGTTCGAAACGGGAGGCAATGCCCATGGCGTCCAGCCACCGGCTCGCCTCGGAGCCGCCACCGTGCACCACAATCGGCACATCGCCCGCGCTCGCGAGCGACGCGATGTCGTGGAACGTCGTGTCGGCCGCCCCGAGCGTACTCCCGCCAATCTTGATGACCAGCGGAGCACTCATGTGTGATAGTCCGCATTGATCGAAACGTAGTCAGCGGAGAGATCGCAGCCCCACCCCGTAGCCTCCGAGGAGCCGACACCGAGGTCGACATCGATCGTCACCGTGTCCCCGCGCATTGCAGCGGCTACCGCGGAGGCATCAAATTCCGTGGGGCATTCACCTTCAAAAACGCGAATCCCGCAGATGGATGCAGTCACACCTGGCTCCGACATGACAACGCCGGAACGGCCCGCGACGGCGATGACACGTCCCCAGTTGGGGTCCGCGCCATGCACTGCGCTCTTCAGCAGGTACGAAGTAGACAATAGCCGGACAAGCGTGCGGGCATCGTTGACGGACGCGGCCCCCCGGACGGTGAATTCGATGAGCTTCGTAGCACCTTCGCCATCCCGCGCCATCTCTTTGGCGAGGTAGACGCAGAGCGATTCGAGCGCCTCAACAAACTCAGCCGCAAGTGGCGAATCCGCGGTGATCGTGCCGCCACCGGCTGCGCCGTTCGCGAAAAGCAGGACCGTATCGCTTGGGCTGGTATCGCCATCGATGGAGAGCAGGTTGAACGAGCGGTCCACGACAGCGCTCAAGGCGCTCTGCAGGAATGCGGGCTCCACGGGCGCGTCGGTCGTAAGGAACGCAAGCATGGTAGCCATGTTCGGATGAATCATGCCGGAGCCTTTTGTGGCGCCGCCGAGCGTGTACGGGCCGAACCGCACAGAACCGTGCTTCGGCCGTGTGTCTGTGGTCATGATGGCGCGTGCAAACGCTTCGCCGCCTCCGCTGTCTAGCGTTATCGAATCGATCCCCGCTCCAATCTGCTGCATCGGCAGAAAGTGGCCGATCACGCCGGTGCTGCATACGAGCACGTCAGCGTCCTGGATCCCGAGCCGCGCAGCCGTCCACTCAGTCATCTGGCGTGCGTCATTCAGACCGCGCTGGCCTGTGCTCGAGTTCGCGATGCCGCTGTTGACGACGACCGCCTGCGCGCGATTGCCGGCGACGTGCGCCCGGTTCACATCGACTGATGCTGAGTGCAAGCGATTACGGGTGAATGTCGCGGCCACGGTGCAAGGCTGGTCGGAGGCGAGGATTGCGAGGTCGAGCTTGCCTTCGCCGTACGTCTTTATCCCGGCATACGCCGCGCCAGCCTTGAAGCCGGCAGGCGATGTCGGGTAACCGTTAGGATCGATACTGGGAGTCATTGTTGGGCTTCACCCCCTGGTCCCTCGCACCCGGGCGGCGGAGGGGAGTTGATATTCAGCAGCGCGGATAGTGGTCCGACTCACCGGCTATGGGTACAGCGCGGGGAAATCGAGGCCCGCCTTTTGATCGATGCCGAGCATAAGGTTCATGTTCTCGATCGCCTGGCCTGCGGCGCCTTTCACGAGGTTGTCCAGCACGCCCACCGCCACCAGCATGCCGTTACGCTCATCCACCTTCGGGTAGACGAGGCACATGTTGTTGCCGAGCGTGTGCTTGGTGTGCGGCGGCACAGCTGTAACCCTCGTGAACGGTGATTGGCGGTAGAAGTCCGCATAGATGGCATCGACCTCGCTCTGCGAGACCTGTCTTGCCAACGGCATGTAGCAGGTGGAATGGATGCCCCGCGTCATCGGCACGAGGTGCGGTACAAACGTCACACGAAGCCGTGGGCCTTCACGCAGCGCGCTCAACTCCTGCGTAATCTCCGGTTGGTGGTTATGATTCGCGATCTTATAGGCGGAAACATCCTCGTTCACCTCGCTGTATCCGAATCCCCCACCCGTCCCCCGGCCCGCGCCGCTGATGCCGGACTTTGCATCGACGATGGCCATATCGCCGACGATGCCCGCGTCCACTGCTGGAGCCAAGGCGAGAATCGACGTGGCGGGGTAGCAGCCGGGGTTAGCCACGAGAGAGGCGCCAGCGATGCGCTCGCGGTTGAGTTCGGGCAGACCATAGACTGCCTGCGGCAGGAGGTCCGGCGCTGGATGCGGTTTGCCGAACCATTCCTGGAACGCGCCAGGATCCTTCAGGCGAAAATCTGCAGCGATATCGATGACCTTCACGCCAGACCGGATGAATGGCTCACAAGCGGCGGCGCTCTCCGCTGTCGGCAGCGCGGAGAACACGACGTCAACATCGGCGTCGATTTCCGGCGTGATCTCGAGGTCATACGAGGCGAGGTGCGGGAACGCATCGCCCAGGCGCTTGCCGGCAAGGGAACGGCCGGTAGCCGCCACGATGCGCGCCGCAGGATGGTTCCAGAGCAGGCGCGCGGACTCCATGCCGGCGTATCCGGTGACGTTGATGATTCCTACGCGATATGTCACCACCGAATTGTAACCGTGCACAGGTGACAGGGAACAGGTGAGACGGGCTGAGCGGAACGGGGATGATGGGCGAGGCCTGGGATTTGCTTTCTGCACGGACGATCTGCGATTGTCCGGCACATGGACATCCAGCGTTCGACCGTGAGCGAGCGATGGCGCCGGGAACTCGCGGACGAACTGGCACGTGTGGCAGGCCACGACGCGGTGGCCTGTGCAGGGATAGACACCAGCAACACCTACACGACCGGAGGACACGACTACTACGGACTGCCCGTGCCAGCGCGGCAGCAGATCGCGGCGACGTGGCTCCGGACCCATCGCGATGCTGCGGTAGTGGACGTGTTGGCTACGTGCGACAGCCTCATCGGCGCGCGCACCTACGAGGACAAGACGCTCGGGTGCATGATTCTGAAGCGCCACGAATCCGCGCGCTCGGCGGTTGTGCCATCGTTCGTGGCGCGATGGCTGGATGAGCTTGCCGGCTGGGCTGAAGCGGATTCGCTCTGCCAGAACCTCTTCCCGGCCGAACAGTTGCTCAGCGACTGGCCGTCATGGAAGACGCTGGTTGAGGAACTTGCTATCGACGACAACGTGAACAAGCGGAGAGCGGCGCTGGTGCTTCTGACCGGGCCGGTGCACTACTCGCCAGATGTCCGGCTCGCCACGCTTGCGTTCGCCACGATCGGCACCCTGGCATCCGAACGTGCGCCGCTGATCACGAAGGCGATCTCGTGGTTGCTGCGGTCACTCACTACCAATCACGTGCGCCTGGTTGCGGCCTACCTGGAGGCTAATCGACGTACACTCCCCGCGCTGGCCGTGCGCGAAACCAGTGCGAAGCTGGCGAGCGGCACGAAGCGCGGCCGGCTGCCTGTAGGCGGGCGGCCGGTATAGTGGCCGCATGGCATCCGTCGACCTGACGTTCCTCGGGACCGGCAACGCATTCGCGCCGGGCGGTCTCTGCTGGAACGGGTTCCTACTCGACGGACGCCACATGTTCGAGGCGCCACCGCAAGCACTCCAATCGCTCAACCGCCTGGACGTCGACCCGAACTCCGTCGAGACGGTGGTGCTGAGTCACCAGCACGGAGACCACTTCCTCGGCCTACCGTTCCTGCTCCTCCATTGGGAACACATGGGACGCACAGCGCCCGTGCGCATTATCGCGCCGCTCGGCACGCGCGAATCCATGCTCCGGGCGTGCGAATTGGCGTTTCCTGACGTGACGGCGGGCCAATACGGCATCGAATGGGCCGATGCGGAAGCGGGCCGCAGCGTTGGAGCAGGTGGCATGACGATCGAGCCCGTCGAGGTGAACCACGACCCGAAACTCGAGCGCTGCCTCGGCTATCACGTTCAATACGGCGGCCGTCGATTGGGCTACACCGGCGACTCGACGTTGTGCGATGGCGTGCTCGACCTGGCGCGCGGGGCGGAGGTCCTCGTGAGTGAATGTGCTTCGCGCGATATGCAGCTCCCGGTCCACATGAACCTTGTGGATGACATACCGGTACTGCGCGGGGCCATGCAAGTAACGTCTGAGCTCGTGCTTACACACCTCGGGCCAAACATTGATACGAACGGGCTGCCGCACACGAGGGTGGCCGAGGATCTCGTGCGCTACGCTCTCTAACCGAATGGTACGATTCGAGAATGCAGCGATGGGATGCAGTCGTGGTGGGCAGTGGTCCCGCCGGAAGCACAGCTGCACGCGAACTCGCGGCCTCCGGCGCGCGCGTCCTCATTGTCGATAGGGCGGAGTTCCCGCGCTACAAGCCATGTGGCGGCGGCATCGCGCTCCGCACTGAGCGGCTGCTCGCGTTTCCCATCGCAGCTGTTGTCGAAACTTCGGTAAGCCTTCTGCAGGTACGGCACGAGGGCACGTGCGTGGCTTCCAGAGACGCTCGGCGGCCGTTTGCACGAATGGTGATGCGCAATGGTTTCGACGCGCTCCTGCTCGACGCGGCGCGCGCCGCAGGCGCCGAGTTCCGCGCAAATACACATGTGGTTCGTGTCGAGGAGCATGCCAACCACGCCCGCGTGATTGCCGATGGGTTTGAGGCGGCGGCAGCACATGTCATCGGGGCGGATGGCGCGAACTCCGTCGTTGCGAAAACGACCGGGCTTGCGCAAGGGATGTACGAGTGCGCCGCGTGGGAGCTGGAAGTGCATGTGCCTCCGGCAGTACTGGCCTCGTTCAGTGAAACGTGCGTACTCGGGCTTGGGTACCGGCCGTGGGGCTACGCCTGGGTCTTCCCAAAGGAGGGGCGGCTATCGGTAGGCGTGGTGCTGCCGGCCGGGAGCGGGCGGCAGTTGCGGGCCACCGCAGATGCGCTGATTGAGGAACTCGGGCTCCCCGACGCGCGGATCGAACATGCGCAGGGCCATAAGGTACGGTCGCGGCGGGCCCACGAACCTGTGGCAAGCGACCGCGTGGCGCTCGTGGGGGATGCCGCGGGATTAGCGGACGAGTTCACCCAGGAAGGCATCTTTTATGCCATTCGGTCAGGCCAACTCGCCGCCGAAGCTGCGATGGCGTGCATGACCGGCAAGCCCGCACCGGCTCGCTACGAAGCATCGCTCGACCACGAAATCATGCCCGAACTACGCGCGGCACGGCTGATTGGCTACATGTTTTATGGCATGTTGCGCCGGTTTGGAGGTACCTGGTTGCGCGGCTCAAGGCACGCGGGCTCTCTGTGGGAGAGCTTCTTCAAGGCGCAGCGAGGAGATTCGACCTATGCGCGCGAACTCGCGCGCGCCCCCTGGCTGGCGAAGGCGGCAGCGGCTCGCCTGGACGCACGCTGATGCTCGCCCCGGCGGAAATCATGGACCGGCTCGGGAAGCTGTACGGCGAACCAGAGTCCCGCCCAAACGACGACCCCGTGGCTGAACTCGTGCTCACCGTCCTTTCTCAAAATACGGCAGACACCAACAGTGGCCGGGCATTCATACAGTTGATGCGCGCGTACCCTTCCTGGGACGCGATCGCCGATGCGCCTGTGGAAGATCTCGTCCGAGTCATCCAGCCCGGCGGGCTTGCAGTGCAAAAGGCTCCACGAATCAAGTCCATCCTCGAAGCTGTGCGCGAACGCAGCAGCGACTGGTCACTCTCTTTTCTTCGCGACGCACCGATGGCCGAGGCACGCGGCTGGCTCCGTTCCCTGCCGGGCGTTGGACCTAAAACCGCTGCGTGTGTACTGCTGTTCGGCCTGGGCCGAGCCGCGATGCCCGTCGACACCCACGTTGAGCGCGTGAGTAAACGCCTCGGGCTTATCCTGTGGAAGCTCACAGCGACACAGGCGCACGATGCGCTCGAGGCAATCGTTGATCCCGCCAACTACTACCGTTTCCACATGTTGCTCATCAAACATGGCCGCCGCACATGCACGGCGCGAACCCCCGCATGTGAGCGCTGCCCCCTTGAGCCCGAGTGTCCGGCGAGCCGCCTCAGGGGTGGGACGGACGGCTAGACGCCGGCCTGGGCCTGGCCGGGATCTTCATCGTCTCCGATGAGTTCGTCATCGTAGTCTTCGTCGTAGCTTTCCACTTGGTCGTTGTCATCGGCCCATGCCTCGATCGGCTCAACGGGCTGCGTGCGCGCAAAGGGCCTGGAGCCCAGCGAAATGGCTGGGCCCACGAGGAGTACTGCGACGCCCAGGCCCGTGACGATGGCGAAGTCGCGAAGCGGGACGTCCAGCACCGAGCGTCCAAGCGACCGTAGCGCGCCATCGAACGGGTCACCTCCGCCAATGCTGCCCAGGACGAACCACGCCGCAACCGAGAGCAGAAGCCCCGGTAAGCCCGCGGCAAGTATGCCGATGCCGAGGAGACGTGCACGCGCGCCCTCGCCCGCAGACAGCACTACGGCGCCTGCCGCGACCGCTGTGAGGATCACCAGGACGACCAGCGCGACTGTGGCACGGTCATGGTTTGCGTTGGTGATCTGGTCAGCCAGTGTGGAGAGCACCCCCTCGCCGGAGAACCGGCTGACCGATTGTTGGCCGGTCCGGTCGAAGGCTTTGACACCGTCGTTGTAGACCCGGGCCGTAGCGCGGTCGAGTACGAGCGTGCGCACATCTGCCGTGGATTTCCCAGCGATATCAGCGTGGGTGAGGTGGATCTCGATGGGGAAGCCCGGTAATGCCGGCGAGGCCGCGTCCGTACCGGCGCGGTTCGCACCGGGGAGATCTTCGGCGAGCAAACGGTCGAGGCTCGTTATCCGCGCGATGCCCGCTCCGAGGATATTTCGTGCCGCATTCGGGCTGGTTGCCTGGCGCGCCGCAAGTGCGCCGATCGCAAGAAAGAGGCTCAGCGCGAACAGCCCGCATAGAAGAGCACGCCGGCCGCTGTGATAGCCCGTCGCGCGATGCAGCCGGTCACGCCGCTCGCGCGCCCGCGTGGCCGCGTACGACTCCTCATGGCTTTCCGGCGATGTCACCTGGGAATTAGCCAAGGCGGACGACGACAGTGCCGGCGATCCGGTCGTGGACCATTCGCCGCCGTGCATCGAATGCAGCTGTGATGAAACCAAGAATGATGAGCACCAGACCTACCCCAATGGCCGTGCCAGCAATGATGAGCGATGAACGGAAAGCAAACGCCACCACGATGGCAATTGCTGCGATGAGAACGTAGACGAGGAACCCGATGACGCGTGCCACCGACCCGATAACTCCGAGACGGCGGCCGTCGCTTCGGATAACCATCAGTTGCATGACGGATGCACCGACAGTCTGCCCCTTCCACGCGAACCCGATGAAGAAATAGAGGATCTGCGCCGGAGCGATCGCGATGGCGGTGCTCCAGAATACGTTGATCGATGTGCTCGATGGGTCCACACGCTCAAAGTCGGACGAGATGAGGATCACCAGCGAGCCTGCGATCACCAGGACGGCGCCGATGATGAACATGACAAGCAGGTCCAAGGCGCCTGCGGCAATGCGCGACTCAAAAGACGCGTAACGCAGACGCGCGGCGTGACGCGCGATTGGTTGCGGAGTGGCGGCCTGTGCCTGGCTGGCTTGCATCGCTGGGAACTCAGTCTAGCGCCAGCGGTCGTCTACGGCATCGCCTCATGGAAAATATTTGCTTGACGATCGGCGGGGCAGCACCCGGTATGCTGGGCCAGATGACCATCTGGCGCCCCGTGGATGCGGCTGCAGAAGTTGAATGGATGGCATGGCGCCCGAAGACGTGGGTATTGCTGATCATTGGGGCGGCACTGATCGGGCTGTTGTGCGGGACCGCGATAACGCTTGCCGGCGGCCGCGGCGCCGTCAGCGGCCACGAGTACCATTTGTGGAAGTGGGAAGCCGAGAAGCTGCCGGAGACGATCTTCGCGCAAATTGGCCTGCACCACGAACCCGACGCGCAGGAAGCGCACGCCGCCCTTTCCAACTACTTCCGGTTGACCAGCGAGATCGGCGCAGCCG
>JAFKFP010000270.1 GCA_017308185.1 bacterium
TGAAGTGATTACGCTCCTTTTAGTAGACGATGATCCGCAGGTGCGTGCCGGTTTAAAGATGCGCATGCTCCTCGAAGAGGATCTCGATGTCGTTGCCGAGGCACAGGATGCTGCCAGCGCCGTCGATCTGGCCCGCATCCACCATCCCGATGTCGTGGTCATGGATGTCTCGCTCCCCGGCTGCCCGCGAGACGGTATCGACGCCATCCACGAACTCGCCACGCTCGAGCCGTCGCCCGCAGCCATCGTGCTCACCATGTTCGATAACGCCATAATCCGCCGCCGCGCCGCCGAATGCGGCGCGTTCGCGTTGGTGGGCAAGCATCAGTCCGTCGATGTCCTACTCTCGGCCATCCGCTCGGCTGCCCAGACGCACGGTCATACCTCCGAATCCGCCGCCGGGGAGTGAACCGCAAACCCCCTTCCATCGGCTACGATGAGCGCATGACACCGACCCACGCTGCGCTCCTGCCCGTCCTCACGAACTCCCTCAACATGCTCCGGGAAGCGCTCGATGGCCTGCCAGATGAAGCCACCGCATGGACCCCCGCGCCGAACACGAACTCACTCACCGTCCTCACCATGCACAGTCTCACCTCGCTCCGTTTCTTCCTCGGCAACGGATCAGGCCGCGTCACGGAGATAAGCCGCTACCGCGCCGAAGATCGTGCCGAGGCATTCGCATCGAAGCCCGAATCCGCGGCCTCGCTCATCGCGCATATCGATGCCGCCCTGCCGGGTTACCGCGCGATCCTGGAAGGCGGGACCGAGGCCGACCTGACCGCGGCCATCTCCTGGCCACCTGAAGATGCGCCCAACCTGCCCGCCACCGGCGCCGGTTGCCTCTTCCATGCCATTGGCCACTGCCGCGAACACGTCGGCCAGGCCATGCTCATGCGGGACCTGTGGCTCAACCGGTAGTTGGTCCCCCAATTCCTGGATGCTATGGGCGAGGCCTACTCGATCACCGGCTCGCGGGCTTCCCGCGCCCCGAACACGAACGTGCCCTCCGCATAACACGCCGAGATCATGTTCAGACAACGGAACGCGCGCCAGGTAGCGTCGCTCGCCGCTCCCGTTTCTAACGTCGCGCCCTTGGCGAGGAACGCCTGCGCGATGGTGGGTTCGATCGTGTAGTCCACCAGGCGCGCATCCCCGTTGACGGCGGCAACCGCAATCCACGAGTCCCAGCGCAACATCGTGGAGTCGACGGCACGCAGGGCGGGAAGCGTGACCCGCGCGAGGCTTTCGCCAACGGTGGCTTCCACCCGCGCACCGTCACGCACCAGGCTCACCTCGCCAGGAGCGAATCCGCGGCCGAAAGCGCCCGTGACGGCCTCCAGGCTGCCGTCCACCACCCCGCCTACCACGATGTTCCGTGGTTGCATCTCGTAGCGTCCGCCTGCGAGGAGCACGGCCATCCGCAGCGGACCGGCGGGAGACTCATCCGCATCGATGACTAAGAGCCGCGCGTAACAGGGTACCGTGCGAGTCACATCGCAGGGGAGTCCCCCCAGCACTGCCTCGCGTGATGCTTCGAAAGTCAGTTGGAGCCAGCGCGCGCCGGTCATCGTCCAACTGGCGGCGTCAGTGAGTGGCGCCTCCCCGCCTGCGATCTTCCGTTGGCCCCTATCTGGCATACATCAATCTCCGCGGACGGGCCGGGCCGGCGAAACGCCGATACCCACCGCGCCCGGCCCAAGCTGGGAGCCGAGCGTCGCGCTCAGCTCGGTAATGATCGTCCTCACGACATTCCAGCGGCGCTGCAGGAGGTCAGCCACGTGTGTCGCCGTCTCCCGCGCGTCGGCGTGGGTTATCGTCACGATTATCTGGGTGCCATCCCCGGCGCGGAGCCCTGCAATCTGCACCGCCCGCTCGATGGCTGCCGAGTGCGTCTCTTCCAGGCTTACGCCCGTGATCCGCGTGCCGGCCCGCACGATCGGCGTCTGGCCAGCGATCTCGCCGATCCGGTCTTCGATGAGCGGGAGGCGCCCGGCCTCTGCGAGCCACCTCGTCGAGGCCGGTACGAAGAGGGTGTCGCAGTACGGCTCCAGCAGATCGATGGCCGCGAGCAGCACCTCCATCGGCTGCCCCGCACGTGCGTATGGGGAGAGCGCCGTCATCAACGAACACAACCCCGCCGATGCGACACCGGGGTTGAGCACTCTGATGGGCGGGTCGTCCATCGCGACCACAGCCGCCGAAGCCGTCGTGAATGTCGGGCTCACATCGAACGGTGTGACCAGGCAGAGCGCAGATTCCGCAGCTTCCAGCGCCCGGCGAAACGCCTCGGCAAAGGCCGCCTCCGAAGCGCCGAACGGCCGCGGCGCCGCGCCTTCCGACGCCATCCGCGCGTAGAACGCGCTACTCGTCAGTGTGCCGTCACTGAACATCTCGTCGTCGAAGCCAAAGCGCGCTGGCGCCACAATCACGCCGGTTTCGTGTTGCATCGAAACCGGGATGTCAGCGCTCGAATCGGTCACCAGCGCAACGCGTTGCATCTCGGACAATCCCCATCTCACGATACGTTCGCCACGGCGCCATCGTTCTCATGCTAGCATAAGTCCTTAGCTTGAAGCGTAGGAAAATCTGCTCTTCGTGCCGGGGGTATTGCCCATGAAGTTCGGCATCTTCTATGAACACTCGGTCCTGAAGCCCTGGGACGACGGCTCCGAGCAACGTGTGTACGAGCAGGCCGTCGAGCAGGTCGTCGCCGCCGATGAACTCGGCTTCGACCAGGTCTGGGAAGTCGAACACCACTTCCTCGAAGAATACTCCCACTCCCCTGCGCCCGAGGTATTCCTCTCCTACTGCGCCGCCCGCACCAAACAGATCCGCCTCGGACACGGCATCGCGCTCATGCTCCCGCCCGTGAACCACCCGGCGCGCGTCGCCGAACGCGCTGCCGCGCTCGACCTCCTCAGCGGCGGCCGCCTCGAATTTGGCACCGGGCGTTCCGCCACCTGGACCGAACTCGGCGCCTTCCGCTGCGAACCCGATGACACCAAAGAGATGTGGGACGAGTGCACCCGCGCCGTCGTCAAGATGTGGACCACCGACAACTTCTCGTGGAATGGCAAGCACTTCTCCATGCCGCCCCGCAACGTCATCCCCAAGCCCCTCCAGAAGCCGCATCCACCGCTCTGGGTGGCGGTGCAATCGCCCGAGACTGCTGTCCAGGCTGGTGAGCGTGGCATGGGCATGCTCGGTGTCACGCTTGGCGCACCGCTCGATTACCAGCAGATGGTCAAGGACTACCGCCGCGCCATCCGCAACTGTGAGCCCGTCGGCGAATTCGTGAACGAACAGGTGAATGGCGTCGCCTTCATGCACTGCGGCGAGGACGATGGCGAAGCAAAGCTGGTCGGCGGCATGGCCGCGGCCCAGTTCGGCGTGCGCGCTGCCCATCTCGTAGGCATCGGTGGCATCTACCCGTCGCCCGCCTACCACTCGCACGCCAGCGCCGCCCCCCTGCGAACGCGCCCGGGCGATGTCGTTGGCCCCGTCCGCGAAGGGACCCCGATCGGTGACCCCGAGTTCTGCATCAAACAGCTCAAGTGGTGGGAGGAAGTCGGCGTCGATCGCATGGTCTTTCTCATCAACACCGGCGAGACCATCCGCCAGGAGAAGGTGCTCGCTTCGTTGCGCCTGTTCGCCCGCGAAGTCATGCCCGCCATGACGCGCAACGAACGCGCTGAAGCGGCGAAAGCGCAAGAAAGGGAAAAGGCCGACGCTATCGCCCGCGCGAACGCGAGCCTCCCGGTGAACCCCTGAGTGCCCCCTTTCGTATAGTCTTATTGAGGGAAGGCCGGTGACCGAAACGGGACAGGCGAGGTTGGTCTGACAGACATGCGTCCGTTCATCGTTTCGTTTTTCGCCACTGTGCTCGCCCTGGCCGTCGTCGCGACGGCGTTCGCCCACGCCGAACCAAATGAAGTCAGCCCCGGCGATGGCGCGGTGCTCAGCACGCCGCCTACGCAGATCGTCCTCGAAATGACCCAGGATATGGCCCGCACCGCGAACGCCAACAACATCGTGGTACTGAATGCGGCCGGCACGAAGGTTACAACCGAGGACGCCACAATCGACAATACGGACAGGCGCAAGCTCTCCGTCCCACTCCCCGCCGGCCTTCCTGTTGGTAAGTACACGGTCGAATGGAAGACCCTCAGCGCCGACGACGGCGATGCGGCGAACGGCTCGATCACATTTACGTACAACCCGGCGCTCACGCCAACCCCGGGCACGACGAAGCTCCACGCGGACATCATCGACGTCTCGCCCACGCCGAAGCCTTCGGCTCCGCCCTCGGCCACGGCTACCGCGAATGGCGCTGGTGGCAGTAGTCGCGGAGGTGGCGGTGGCGGCTCATCCGGCGTCACCTGGATCGTGGTTGTCGCCGTCGGCGCCGGGATGTTCGCGCTAGGCGGCGGCAGCGTCTTCCTGTTCAGCCGGGATCCATCGTGAAGCGTTACGCGTTCGCGGCCGCGCTGGCCGCCCTGGTTGTTGGCCTGCTGATATCTGCCGGGATCGCATTCGCACATGCCTCGCTCGTCCAGGCCGACCCGGCGCCCAACAGCTTCCTTGCGAAGCCGCCCTCCAAGATCGCGCTGCTGTTCGCCGAATCCGTCGACGAACAGGCGAGCCACCTCCAGGTGCTCGATGCCCAGGGCAACCCGGTAGCGGGCGCGGGCGCCATCCAGTTCGGGACGAACGACCACGAGATGACACTCCCGTTACCCGCCCTCAAGCCGGGCATCTACAACGTGACATGGTCGAACGTCTCGCGTGTTGATGGCCACGCGCTCCAGGGTTCGTACCCGTTCACCGTGCTCAACCCCGATGGCAGTGTGCCCTCCGGCGTGAACCAGTTCAGCGGCACCAACAGCAGCGGCGGGGATATCGCGCCGAGTGCCGATGGCGTTGCCGTCCGTGCGCTCTCGCTGCTGGGCCTCGCTGTCATCGCGGGCGCCGCGTTGCTTAGCTTGCTTGGCGGCGAAGCCTTGCGCGACATTCGGCGCGGGCTTGAGTACACCATGTACGCCGGCGCCGGACTCCTCCTCATCGCGACCATCCTGAACATCGCCCAGCTCAACGCCACCTTCGCCAGCGAGTCCCTCGGCCACGTGCTCTTGCAGACGGCGCTCGGCGGCTATGTGCTCGCCCGGCTCGGCGTCGCGATCCTGCTCGTCCTCCTCGCAAGCCTCCTTCGCGAATCACCCCGCCGTGCCTCGTGGGGGATCGCCATTGGCGGGGTCGTGTATCTCTGGGCATACACGCAGACCAGCCACGCGGCCGCGGGGGCCGGCAGCTTCTGGGCCCGCGGCTTCGACATCATCCACGCAGTGGCCGCCATCGCGTGGATCGGCGCGCTCATCGGACTACTGGTCTGCGTGCGGCTCCTGCGCCGCAACGGCGATTACCGCCACGTCGTCCCGCGGTTTTCGCTCATGGCCTCAGTGCTCGTGTTCGTGCTCATCGCGACTGGCTTCTTCAGCACCTTCGTCGAAGTCGATACGCCTTCAAAGCTCATCGATACCCGCTACGGCCTCACGCTCAGCGTAAAGCTCGGGCTGGTGTTCGTGCTCCTGCTGCCCGTGGCGCTCTACAACACCCGCGTCGCGAGCAAGCGGCTCATCGCGCTCGCGCCAGGTGAACCACGGCGCTTCATGGTGAGCGCCGGCGCCGAAGCCGTGCTCGGCATCCTCGTCTTCGCCGCGGCCGCTGTGCTGACGCAGACGACTGTCTCGAAAACCATCGCAACCAATACCAGCGTCCCGGCCTTCGATCATGTGCAGACATCTGGGGGTCTCAACGTCGCCCTCCACATCGACCCCAACCGCACCGGCATGAACACCTACCGCGTCACGCTGACAGACCCCCAGGGAGACCTCACCGATGCCGAGCGCGTGGCGCTTACGTTCCGCTACCAGGACAACCAGTCCATCGGAGCATCCGACCTCGTCCTCGATCGCGTCTCGAACGGCGTGTTCAGCGGCCAGGGGCCGTACCTCCTTCTGGAGGGCCACTACCAGGTCCAGGTGGATGTGCGCCGCGCGAACGTCGATGACGTGAATGTCTTCTTCGATGACCGTCCCGCCGGCCCGCCCGTGGCACAGCTGCGCGCCGGAGGGCAATGGGACAACCCGACGCCCGGCATGAGCTGGAACGAACTCGGCGGCATCTTCCTGCTCGTGGTGGGCCTCGGCTGCGCCCTCTGGCGGGGCCGCATCGGCAACGTGAACCGCCGCGCTGGCTGGGCCGCGAACGGCGGGGTCCTCCTCGGGTTTGGGATCGGCATCCTGCTGCTCTTCGGAGTACACAGCCACACGCCACTCGGCGGTTTGCCCAGCAACCCCATCCCTGCGGATTCCGCCTCGATTGCCGCGGGGAAGGCCCTGTTCGAACCGAACTGCTCCGCCTGCCACGGCATCGATGGCCACCCGCCATCTGGCCTGAAACTCAACCCCTACCCGCTGGATCTCACCGTGCACGCGCCCCTGCACTCCGATGGCGTGCTCTACAACTTCATCGCCCACGGCATCGTTGGCACCGCCATGCCCGCCTGGCTCGATGAGAATAAGCTCACCCCAGAACAGATCTGGAACATCGTGAACTTCCTCCGCACCCTCGGTTCCGTGCCCGGCCCCGCCGGCGCCTCCGGCCCCGCCCCACCCACACCGTAGCGGCATTTATAGCGAGGTTAGCGAGTTTATCACCCAGCGCTAACATCGCCAACTTTGCTATAATTCACGCATGGACCCGATCACGAACCCGTTCGCGCCCGGCGCAGGGACCGCGCCACCAGAACTCGCCGGGCGCGACGACATCCGAGAGCAGGTGCGCATTGTGCTCGAACGGACGCGGCGCGGGCTCGCCGCGAAGAGCGTCATCCTCATTGGATTGCGCGGCGTTGGGAAGACCGTGCTTCTCAACCGGATGCGCCTCGATGCCGAGGCTGCCGGCTTCTCCACGCTTATGGCTGAGGCTCCTGAGTCGCGTTCCCTTCCAGCGCTCCTTGCGCCGCAACTCCGCCAGGCCCTACTTGAGCTCTCGTGGAACGCCCACGCAAAGCACATAGCCGAACGCGCCCTACGCGCGCTCGCTGGGTTCGTCGGAGCCATGAAGCTCCGCTACAACGACATCGAAGTTGGGATAGACTTCGAGCCCGAGCCGGGCCTCGCCGATAACGGCGACCTTGAACACGATCTGCAGGCGTTGCTCCTCGCCGCGGCGGACGCCGCTGCTGCCGCTGGCACCGCCCTCGTCCTGTTCGTCGACGAACTCCAGTATGTCGCGAGCGACGAACTCGCCGCCCTCATCGTCGCCCTCCACGGCGCAAGCCAGCGCTCCGCGCCTGTGGTGCTCGTCGGCGCTGGCCTGCCGCAATTACGCGGGCGCATGGGCGATGCCAAATCGTATGCCGAACGCCTCTTCGAGTTCCCGGAGATCAGGCCCCTCGATGAGGCTGCCGCGACGCTGGCGATCGTCAGGCCAATTGAGCAGCAGGGCGCCGCAATCCAACCAACAGCCGTATCCGCGGTCTTCACCCGCACGCAGGGTTACCCATACTTCCTCCAGGAATGGGGGAAACATGCCTGGGATGCCGCGCCAGCATCACCCATCACGCGCGGCGATGTTGAGAAGGCGTCCGCACTCGCGGTGGCGGCGCTCGATGAAAGCTTCTTCCGGGTGCGCTTCGATCGGCTCACCCCCACCGAAAAGCGCTACCTGCGCGCCATGGCAGACCTGGGCCCTGGCCCTACCCGTTCGGGCGATATCGCCGCCCGCATGGATAAATCGGTTACCGCGGTGGCGCCGACCCGGAGCAAACTCATCGATAAAGGCATGATCTGGAGCCCGAACCACGGAGATACCGCATTCACCGTCCCGTTGTTCGACGAGTTCATGCGCCGCATCATCCCCGGCGACGACTGGTGAGTCCCGAGTCCACACCGGCCATCTCCCACGTAAGGCGAGCGCGAAGTCCTAGCGCTTTGCATCAGAGACCAACCTCGCCGATAGCGCTCCCTGACCCCGACCCCTGACCCCTAGATTGTCCCCTTCGTGCTCGGCACATCGCCCCCACGCCGCGGATCCACCTGGCACGCGGCGTCGAGCGCCCGTGCCATCGCCTTGAAGCACGCCTCGACCTTGTGGTGGTCGTTCACCCCCGCGAGCGTGCGGACGTGCAGGTTCGCCTTCATCGCGAACGCGAACGACTCCAGGAAGTGATTGAACAGGTCCGGCGGCATCCCGCCGATCTCACGCCCGAGCAGCTTCAAATCCAGCGCCGCATACGGCCGGCCGCTCAAATCCACCGCGGCGAACGCGAGCGCCTCGTCCAGCGGCATGTACGCCGATCCTGCCCGCACCAGCCCGCGCTTCTCCCCCAGCGCCTGCGCGAAAGCCTCGCCAAGCGCAATGCCGCAGTCCTCGACGGTGTGGTGCTGGTCAATGTGCAAGTCGCCCTTGCAGCGCACCTCAAGGTCGAACACGCCGTGCTTCGCGATGTGGCTGAGCATGTGATCGAGGAAGCCGATGCCCGTCTCGGTCACATATTTCCCGGAGCCATCGACGTCCAGCGTGACATCGATGCTCGTCTCGTTCGTGCGTCGCGCGATGGCTGCGGTGCGGTTCATGCGGCGAGCATCCCATGAAAGGCGCTGGGCGGCAAAGCTCGGCCTACTCCAAAGCGGCTTTTGCTGCCTCGACCGCGGCGGGCAGGTCACCGAGCGCCTCTATCGCCCATGCCTTGTTCTGCTCGTCCGTCGTGGCTTCAGTTACCCGTGGGATGTACGGTGCCGCGCGTGTACACGCCGCGGCCGTCTCCTGGTAGAGTCTGGCCCAAACGTCGCCACCCTTGGCCAGTCCCGAATAGGTATCGAGTTTTGCGCAGTGCCCGCCAACTGATTGCCAGTTCAACGGTTGATTGTCGACGACCAGACACGGCTCGCTACCACAGCTGCCCGGATCCGGGCGCCAACCGCTAACGAGACGCAGCCTGTAGGAGATGAATGAGGCCTCTTCAAACAGGTAGCCCTGTAGCTCACCCGCATT
>JAFKFP010000271.1 GCA_017308185.1 bacterium
GAGCATCGTATCGACGTTGACCATGAGGTAGAGCTGCTGTGTAGCGGATGGCTCGTAGAGGCGGGACTGCAGGCCGCCAGTGCGGGCCGTTGCTTTCCAGTCGATGCGGCGCATGGGGTCACCGGGGCGGTATTCCCGAAGGCCAGCGATGCGGAGGGGATCTTCGAAGATGCGATTGCGGCCACGGCGGTCGCCGAAGGGGCGCTCGGCAGGAAGCCCGAGGTCGCTCAGGGGATAGACACGGGGGAACACGATGAGATGTTCGAGCGCGGTATCTTCGAGCGTCCGCGGAAAGGTGCCGAGGAGGTCCGCCGAGCGCACCGCATAGGGGCCGACCTGGTGGAAACCGCGTTCGTTGGGCGAAATCGTGACCTGCCATTCGTGGCGCTGATACCAGCCGAGTGCGCCGCGGCGGACGATGAAGTTGAGGCCCGGGAAGGCCGCACCGGATATAGCCTCTTCATCGACCGGGAGCGATTCGGAGATGCCGACTCTAAGTTCGTACCATGGAAGCGGCAGAGCCTTACGGTTTTCAAGGGCGAGACCGAGTGAGACGTGTTCGCCAGCGAACGCCCGCCGCTCACCAAGACGTCGTGTTACGCGAACCCGGTCGAAGAGGTGCCGGCTCCAGAACTGGCCGATGGCGCCGAGCACCACAATCACCAGCCCGACGCCGACGATGAGCGGTTTCGCAGCTACCAGGCCGATGAAGATGAGGAGTGCGCCGACGGGCACCCAGGCATCGCGGAACGGCATGTCAGGCCTCGATGGGGACGGGGACTTGTTCCAGTATTTCGGCCAGGATTTCATCGGTTTCGCGGCCGCGAAGCCGCGCCTGCGTCGACAGGATGAGCCGATGGGGAATGACGTGGGGCGCCATGGCCTTCACATCGTCGGGGAGGACATAGTCGCGGCCCTCGATGGCAGCGTGGGCGCGGGCGGCGCGGAACAGCGCGAGGCTGGCGCGGGGGCTCGCCCCAAGTTCGAACGCAGCTTCGTCACGCGTAGCGCGGACGAGTTTCACCACGTAGTTCCGGACAGATGGAGCAACGTGAAGGCGGCGCAGAGAGTCGGCGAGGTGGGCGAGTTCGCCTGCAGTCACGACGGGGCCAAGCGTTTCGAGCGGACTTGCGGTCTCGAATCGTGCCAGGATCTCTTCCTCATCCGATTCATCGGGGTAGCCAAGGCGCAGCCGCAGGAGGAAGCGATCAAGCTGGGCCTCTGGTAGCGGGAAGGTGCCTTCGAGCTCAACGGGGTTCTGAGTGGCGAGCACGAGGAACGGCCGCGGGAGGGTAATCGTTTCACCTTCGACCGTAAGCTGGCGCTCTTCCATTGCCTCAAGAAGGGCCGCCTGGGTGCGGGGCGTCGCGCGGTTGATCTCATCGGCCAGCACTACCTGGGCAATGAGTGGGCCCTCGCGAAACACGAACTCGCCCTGCTTCTGGTTGTAGTACTGGATGCCGGTTATGTCGGACGGCATCAGGTCGGGAGTGAACTGGATACGGCGAAAGGTGCAGCCGAGCGAACGCGCCATTGCTTTCGCAAGCGTCGTCTTCCCGATCCCGGGCACGTCTTCAAGAAGGATGTGACCTTCGCAAAGGAGCGCGACGAGTGCCAATCGCACCACGTCGGATTTGCCGACGATGACGCGCTCGACGTTGGCCTGCAGGCGTGCCGCGACAGCGGCGATCGCGTCAGTCTCAACAGTGGAGAGCCGAGCCGGGGGGGCATCGCTCAGAGTGGCATCGCTCACGGGGCCTCCGAGACCGTATGGTGTTCGAGATAGCGCGAATCGTACGCGGGAAGTGGGTGCAGCGCGAATCTTCACGCCGGCAGCTTTCTTTTGGGACACGGCACGCATGGCAGTAGACTCGTTGGATGCAGTCGGTCGAGACCATCCGGCTTGGATACAACTCCCTGTACTACGTCTGTGGGGCCGATGGGCAGGTCTTGGTAGACGCCGGGCCTGACTACGACGGCGCGTGGGAGGCCCTGGTTGCCGCGTTGGATGGACCGCCCGGGAGAGTGGTCATTACGCACGGCCATCTCGATCATGCCGGGCTCGGCGCGCAGTGGCTGGCGCAGCGGGTCGACGTGGCGCTGCATCCCGCGGACTTTCACCTGGCAGCAGGGCCGGCACTTGCGACCGATGCGGAGTGGGCAATCCTCGCCGGCTTCATCGAGGAAGCGGGGACGCCGGCCGGTGTCGCGGCGCCGGCACTCGCGGCGCTGAACCAGCGGCGCGAGTGGGCTCACCGAGCAGCGAGCGACCCTGCATACCATGAAGCAGGCAGAGACGGGCGATGGCCGACGATGCTCCGGTACGTGCCGTTCAGTGGCCCGCAGGCGGTGGGCGAAGGCAGTTACGTGGGGGCGGGACTGCGCGTGGTGGAGTGCCCCGGGCACACACCGGGCAACATCGTGCTCGTACACGACCGCGAGGGCTGGCTGTTCTCAGGCGATCAACTCCTGCCGTCGATCACTCCAACACCGGCCATACAGGTACATCGCTCGGGTGAGGGCCTCGCACGATTCCATAGCCTGCCGCAGTTTGCAGCGTCGCTGCGCCGGCTGGGCGAGACGCGATTCAGCCGCTGCTACTCTGGCCATGGTGAACCGTTCGATAACGTGGGCGAGGTGATCGCAGCGAATCTCGCACAGATTGAGCAGCGCGGCGAACGCGTGTCCGTAACCCTACGCGAGCGCGGCGCCGCAACGACGTACGAACTCGCCGAAGCGCTGTACCCCCGCGCACTCGCCCGGCGCTTCTGGCAGATTATCGCGACCGTGCAGGGCCAATTGGACATCCTTGAAGAGGACGGGCGTGCCAGGCGCGAGGGGACTGAGTGGATCAGCCTGCCTTGAGCGACGCGGCATCTCACATCTACCGTGTCCATGCCGTTATTGGAGTATGAGCCAGGAACCGTTCGAATGGGTGGTGCGAGAGTACGGCGCGGCGGTGCTGCGAGTATGCCGGGCGGTCGCCGGGCCGGATGCGGCTGACGATGCGTGGTCCGAGACGTTTCTTGCGGCGCTCCGCGCGTATCCTCAGTTGCGCCCACAGAGCAATGTCCGTGCTTGGCTCATGGCAATCGCACGCAACAAGTCGATAGACCAGCTGCGCGTCATCGCTCGTCGTCCGGCGAGCCTGGAGAGCGTCGCCGAACCCGGTCTATGTGAGCCAGCGTTCGAGGCCCGTGAAGAACTGCACGACGCCCTGGCGCTACTCCCGCCGAAACAGCGCGACGCGGTCACATTCCATTACTTCGGCGGCCTTCGCTACGCGGAGGTGGCGGATCTGCTTGGAAACTCAGAGTCTGCTGCGCGGCGTGCGGCAGCTGACGGGATGAAGCGCCTGCGGGCCATGTACAGGGAGGATCGGAAGTGAACGAATTACAGAATTCTTTGTGGATCGAGGCACGGAGCGGGCTTGCCGCGACAGTTCGAGACGGCACAGAGCAGTCAAAGGTTGAGCAGTTGCACTCGCGTCTGCGCGCCGAAGCGGAATCGCGGGGGATGCTTGACGTCAGTTACCGCACGGTTGATTCACCCATCGGGCCGCTGCTGTTGGCGGCTTCGGCGGCCGGGCTCATTCGAGTCGCATTTGCGTCGCAGGGTGAGGCGGCCATCCTCGAGGCAATTGCCGATGCGGTGAGCCCCCGGATTCTGAAGGGCGGCCGGCGGCTGGACGGCGCAGCGCGACAGCTGGAGGAATACTTCGAGCGTCGAAGGCGGGAGTTCGACGTGGTGCTGGATCTGCGGCTCGCGCACGGCTTCCGGCGGGATATCCTCACGGCGCTCCAATCGATCGCATACGGCTCGACAGCGAGCTATGCGGGGATTGCGGCTGCGGCAGGACATCCGCGGGCGGTGCGCGCAGCCGGTACGGCCTGTGCGCTGAACCCGCTACCCATCGTCATCCCATGCCACCGGGTGGTGCGTTCGGATGGTACGCCCGGCAACTACGCGGGCGGGCCAGAGGCCAAGCTCCGGCTGCTCGCGCTCGAGGGCGTCCTGTGACTGTCCGGCTCGGGGCGGCGAAGGTCAGGCGCTCGCCGGGGCGGGCTTATGTGACGAGAGCCCGAAACCTTCATACCCGGCATCAGCGACCTGCTGGCACTTCTCGCTGTAGAGGTTGAGCCCGCCGATATACGGCATGAAGACGCGTGGTTTCCCGGGCACGTTGGCGCCGATGTACCACGAGTTGGCGCGCGGATACAGGGTAAAGCTCGCAACCTGGTTCACATGATCCACCCACGCGTCTTCGGCCTCGGTGGTCGCCTCGATGGTGTCGAGTTCGTGGTCGCCGAGGTAGGACAGGCAGTCCGTTATCCAGTCCACGTGTTGCTCAATCGAGACAATCATGTTGGTCAGGACTGAGGGGCTGCCCGGCCCGGTAATGGTGAACAGGTTCGGGAAGCCCGCCACCTGCAAGCCGAGGTAGGTCCGCGGCCCCGCTTCCCATTTATCGGTCAGAGCGAGTCCATCACGCCCGCGGATATCGATCTTCGAGAGCGCCCCGGTCATCGCATCAAACCCAGTCGCGAAGACGATGCTGTCGAATTCGTACTCTCTTGCGGTCGTACGCAGGCCGTTTTCGGTAATCGTCTCTATGGGCGTGGCCCGAAGGTCGATGAGGGTGACGTTGTCGCGGTTGTAGGTTTCGAAGTACTCAGTATCGACACAAAGCCGTTTGGTGCCGAAGGGGTAATCGCGGGGGCAGAGGAGCTCGGCCGTCTCGGGATCCTTCACGGTCTCGCGAATCTTGGAGCGGACGAACTCGGCCCAGATCTCATTGGCCTCTGGATTGAGGGCGATATCGGTGTAGGCGCCGCCGATGACGAAGCCGCCGTAGTCCCAACGGCGCTCAAACTCAGCACGGGCTTCGTCAAGCGGAACGTCCAGGATGGCCTGGTCCATCTTCTGACGCTGCGTCGCAAGGATACCGGCGGGACTCTCGCGTGCCTCCTCGCGGAACGCTTTGTAGTTCGCCTTCATGCGCTGCTCGAGTTCGGGATCGATAGGGCCGTTGCGTGCGGGGACGCTGAAGTTCGGGGTGCGCTGGAACACCGTCAGATGGGCGGCCTGCCTGGCAATCTGCGGGATGGACTGAATCCCCGATGAACCGGTGCCCACGACAGCAACACGCTGGCCGGTAAAATCGACGCTCTCATGGGGCCACTGGCCCGTGTGATACCAGGAGCCCTTGAACGATTCGAGGCCAGGATACTCGGGCTGCTTGGGACTCGAAAGGCAACCCGTTGCCATGATGCAGTATTGCGCCGAGATGTTGTCTCCACGGTCGGTGGTCACATCCCACCGGCCGGACTCCTCGTTGTAGTGAGCGGAGACGACACGGGTTTCGAAGCGGATATCACGGCGAAGGTCGAATTTATCGGCGACGTGGTTGACGTACCTCAGGATCTCGGGCTGCGTCGCATAGCGCTCGGACCACTTCCATTCGCGCGGCAGCTCCTCATCAAACCCGTACTGGTACTCCATGCTCTCGATGTCACAACGTGCGCCGGGATAGCGGTTCCAGTACCAGGTACCTCCGACACCATCGCCTGCCTCGATGACCGTGGCGGTGAGTCCGAGTCCGCGAAGGCGATGGAGCATGTACAGGCCTGCGAAACCGGCGCCGACGACAACCACGTCAAACGATTCGGGGCTGCTCGTATTCGAACCTGTGGGTTTGGTCGTCACCTGTGTCATGCTGGCACTCCTTAGCTTCAAGCGAAGAATAACGCGAATGGCGGACATTTGGAAAGAGGGCGGAATGGATCACTGAAGGAAGAGACTCAAAAGTCACGGGGCCAGCGGTAGGTCATGGGTTGAAGCCGCCAGGCCCGGTCAGCGGATGATTCGGCGGCCACTTCGACGCGGTCGCCCTGCGCGATTGTGCCTTCCGCAAGCACGCGGGCGTAGACGCGGGCGTCGCCGGGGTGTTCGTCGTGGTCCATGCGTGCGAAATTGCCGTCCTTGAACCATTGGGCATTCTTCCAGCACGGAATGGTGTACATCGTGATTTCGATCAGCACCTCATCACCGACCCTGAGCCGTGCACCCGGCACGACTTGCGACCAGTCCAGCCCCATGACCGTTATGTTCTCCCCGGCTGCGCCGGGCGAGAGGTTGTGGCCTTCCCGGTAGAGCCTGCCGATGACCTCGAGCGACCAGAGGCAGAGGGCGCGCTCGGGGCCGCCGTGGGCGCGTAGATCTCGCTGTCGGTCTCCCACAAGGCCCCGCCGGGTTGCCCGTGCGCTTGCAACCGCGTGCTTGGGGACGCCACCGTTGGACACGCTGAGCTGGAAGATTTCGCCAGCGTTCATCCGGGATACCTCAGATCAGCGATAGCACCATCGACGTAGAGGATGACCGCTGCGTTGGCTGCCATTTCGGCGATCTTGTCCGCACGCGCTCCATCGGCGGCGGGGTCGATGGCGGCGGCGATTGCCGCGAGGTTGCGTTCGCCGTCGATGAGTTCGACGAGGCGCGCGACGAATCCGCTGACAGGTGTCTCCTCGCTACGGCCCGGGATGGAAAGCATTAACCCGGGCACGAATGCGCCCTCACCGAGTACAGCCTGTTGTGTGAGAGTGGCGCCGGGGTGGAGCGACGGGATGCAGGTGAGCGCCTGGCCCGTAGCCAGCAGCGTATCCGCACGCTTCTGGCGCTCCCGCCAGGCCGATTCGAACGATTGGACGCCCTCGGTGAACTCCTCAGGCAGAGCGCCGTGCTCCAGCACGACCCGTTCGTATCCCTGGGCGGATTGGCCGGCGGTTGCGCGGACAAACGCCTCACGGGGAGTGCGCGCTTCATCACCGGTGAGGCGGCGCACGTCCCAGAAGATGGAGTCCACGGCGCGGTTGCTCGAGTAGAACAGACGCGCGAGGTCGCGGAACTGCGAGTACTGGCGCATGTACAGGCGGGTGTACGAGGCTGCGGCGGCGTCCTTCAGGGCGGGATTGCACAGCGCCGTTGTCACATATGCGGCGGCCATCAACCCGGAGGAGAGTGCGAGGTGCACGCCGGTCGAGAAGAGCGGGTCGATGAAGCAGGCTGCGTCGCCACAGAGCACGTAGCCCGGCCCGGTAACGCTGGTAGACGTGTACGACCAGTCGCGGATCACAAACGGACCGTCCACGAGCTGTGCGTGAGACACCATGCCACGGGTGTGCGCGGACGATTCTACCTGGGCGGTATAGAAGGCAGGGGCCCCGGCCGCCCGGATCCCATCCTGGCCGCGTTTGCTGTCGACCACCGCGCCGACACTCATCACCCCTGTGTGGAGCGGGATGGCCCACATCCAGCCATGCTCGTACGCCTCAATGAAGATGTTCGTGGCGTCGGGCTCCGGGAGGCTGGCGGCGCCCTCCCAATACCCGTATATCGCGAGGTTTCGGAATCCGGGGTCGTTCTCTCGGAGCTTCAGGTTATGTCCGATGATTCCGGCCTGCCCGCTCGCATCGACGAGATGCCGCGAGCGCAGTTCAGCCGAACCGCCGCCGGCATACTCTAGCTGCACGCCTACGGCGATGTCCTCCTCGAAAATGACCCTGGTCACGGATGCGCCTTCACGTACGTCCACGCCGCTCGCGCGGGTGTTGTCGAGGAGGATCTGATCGAACTGCGGGCGCCAGACCTGGTAGGCATGAGGATAGCGGCGGTTGGTCTCGCTGAATCGCCAGCTCCAGGGCTGGTCGTCGGAGCCCCAGACCATCGTGGCGCCGTATTTTTTGAGGAAGCCTGCCTTGGCCACAGTTTCGGACACGCCGAGAGCCTCGAGGAGCGGCATGCTCGCGGGCAACAGCGACTCACCCACGTGGTCACGTGGAAAGCGTTCACGCTCAAGGAGCGTCACGGCGAAGCCCTGCCGGGCAAGCATCGTGGCGGCGGTGCTCCCCGCGGGACCACCGCCAATCACGATTACATCGGTCTGTTCCGCCACCACACCATCCCTGTCTTCCCGCAGGCCCGGGCTAGTTCGCCGAAGCGGCTTCAGCGACGGGCTTGTTCGTCTTCGGATCGACTTCGAACGGGCCTTGAAGGTCCAGCTCTTTGCCCATCTCGCGGACGGCGGGGATGAGCTCTTCGCCCATGAGCCGAAGGCTCCGCATAGCGTCGTCGTGGCTCATGGCGCCATCTCCGTCCCAGAAGAAGATGCTCCCGGGCCGCAGTGTCTCGAGGACATGCTTCACCTTCGGGATAACCGTCTTCGGCGTGCCCGTGATGATGCTCATCTTATCGACCTGCTGTTCGAAGGTGCCGTTGTAATCAGCCGCGTCCTGCGCGTCAGACGACGGTGTAGCAGCTGCGCGAGCGGCGAGGCGGCCCCGGGCAGCTGCCTGTGCGAAGCTTGTGACCGTGGGCAGGAGAGAGGTGCGCGAAGTCATGCCAGGCAGGTTCTGAATAAACGGCCGGATGTTGCCCTGGTTGCCTTCGAGGAATGGGTTGCTCGGGCCCTGGATGTACTTTCGGCCGGCTGCCTCGGCAAGCTCTTCCGTCTCATCAACGTGGACCTTGAAGAGATAGCCCCGGTTCTGCGTACCGGCCTCGTAACCGTTCTCCTTCGCCTGGTCATCGTAGTATTGGTACGACTGCCGGGTGGGCTCGAGTTCGGTCGCGAGCATGATGTATGGGTACCGATGCTTGGCTGCCCATGCCACGGTGTTGCGCGACATGACGCCCGGGATCCAGATCGGCGGGTGCGGGTCCTGGTAGGGGCGCGCCCATGGGTTCACGTAGCGGTAGTTGTAGTGCTCGCCTTCCCAGCGGAACGGGCCCGGCTTGGTCCAGGCAGTGACGACAAAGTCGTGCGCTTCTTGGAAGCGTTCCCAGTTGAATGGAGGCTGCGCATTGTGGGCGACGCTTTCGCGACCGGTGCCGCGCACCCATCCGGTGACCAGGCGGCCGCGCGAGATCATGTCGATTTCGGCGAGCATCTCCGCCAGCCACAAAGGGTCATCCCAGATGGGCAGGACGTTGCCGAGGAGCACAATCTTCGCGTTCTGGGTAA
>JAFKFP010000369.1 GCA_017308185.1 bacterium
GATATTCACCGTGCCGTGCTTGTTACTTGCGGTTGCATTCTATTTCCTCTTCGAGCGGCATACCGACGCCGTTCGCATGTGGATCAAACACATCTGGACGAAGTATATCGCAACGCAACGCTCTTCTGAGTTGTTACCGGACAACTTGGAATTGTCGGCGGGCGGGGGCAATCAAAAAAACACGCGACCCTAGCGAATTACTTGTCGTCGGGAAAATCGAAGCGTTTCAACATGCGAAGCCGTGATTACTTGGAGCGCGGCTGTTACTTGCATGTAGATAAATCCCATTTAGAGGATTTTTTCGGCACACTCCCTAACTAGCAAGCCATGATGGCAGTTGGGGGGCGGTGATTCTCATTCCAACCCACTGCTTGATGCCTGCTCACAACGGGGGTTGTGAGCAGGCAATGCGATGTACGCATTCGCGTAGTGGTGAGATTTCACATCTTCAACTTGCATGTGGAATTTCGCCTCTTCAACTTTGACCTGCAAAGGAGCAGTATGGATGGCAACAAGCCCGTTGACCGATGCAATCTATCAAAACACTGTTGGTAATAGTGAGGGTTTCCCGCAAGGCGTTCCGCAAGGCTATGATTGGTACAGCGGAACCAACACCATCGTGGGCGACAAGCCTCCGTCTGATTTCAGCAGCCACGACCAATGCGAGTGCCAGTGTTCAGGTAGCGAACTTCAAGACCTACGTGCATCTCACGAGTGGTGGTTGGGTTTTGGTGCAAGATCAGTCGAGCAATCCGATTGCCGGGGCGCATTACACCGCCGACTTTTCGGGTGCCGCGAACGTGGCGTGGAACGAGAAGACGCTGGCGGACGGCAGCATGATCATGGACGCGCCGAGAAGTGGATATAACGACCATTTCTGGCCGGGCGCGCGGGGGACTTACGGAGCCGGGACGATCGACGGCGTTTTCGTCGAAGCGCAGATGAAGACCAACGATCCGAATGCGAATCTCGTAGCCAATATCGGTGCCGATTGGTGGCGAAGCGCTAGCGCTCCCTACGTCGATGGGTTCGCCAACAATCCGTCACCCGGAATGAGCGATTGGGTCAAACTGACGACCGACTATAAGACCCTTTATTTCAGCTCGATGAGTCCCGCGAAATTGCAGGCCGATCCTCCGCCCGGTTTGAGTTCTGTTACACAGGATCCGACTGCGCCGGTGGTGACCACTCCTCCGGTGACGACTCCGCCGGTCACACCGCCGGTGGTAACGACGCCGCCGACGACGTCCGGAGCGACCAAGCCGTCCGTCTATGTGGCGGACAAGACTCTCTCGGTTAAGCCGGGTGGTAGTGTCGATCTCGGGATCGGCGTCTCAACGACCGACAAGAACGACATCGTGAGCGTCTATATTCGCGGATTGCCGAGCTACGAGACGATCACATCGAAGCTCGACGGCCAAACGTTCCCGGGCAAGAACACCACCCTCACCGCCGCTCAAGTCGAGGGTGGGTTGGTGCTGAATTCGAGTTACAAAGGCTCGGGGAGCCCGACCGCGACGCTCTCGGTGACCGCGATCGGAAAGGATCCGGTATCTGGCGCCACCGCGAGTTCGGGAACGCAGACCATCACCGTGACAGATCCTCCGGCCTCGGCTGGCTGGTCTTCGCAATACGGTGGTCATAACCATAGCCACAGCTTCGCCCTTCTGAGCCAGTCTCTGGCGGGTGGAAATCAAGGACGTGCCGATTCCGGTCAAATCACTACGACCGCGCCCCAAGTCTCGAGTTGGCTGAACCAGTCGCTGCTAAGCCGTCCCTATCACGGCTAACGCGTCTTCGTGCACAGATTCCCACGCCGGCCAGCCGCCGGCGTGGGAACATTTGTGATGTTATCTGTCGAACGATATTCGTTTGACTTGATGAGATAGGGAGGTTGAAAAATTGGCTCGTCGATGACGATGAACCAGGATCAGGAAATCTGCTCAACGCGTGTTTCCGTTACCCCGCGTTAGCCGTGAATCCCGCCGCCTCGATGCCGGCGATGGCGCAAGCCTCATCATTGTCGGACGTGTCGCCGCTGATACCGACCGCACCGAGCAACGCGCCGCTGCTAT
>JAFKFP010000370.1 GCA_017308185.1 bacterium
GATCTGGCCGACGCGCGCGTTGATCTCCTTGGCCTTGCCCTTGCCCTCGATGATGGTGGTCTCTTCCTTGGTGGAGAGGACACGGCGGGCGCGGCCGAGGTCGGTGACCTCCACGCTATCGAGCGTGCGGCCGATCTCTTCGGAGATGACCTGTCCGCCGGTGAGGGTGGCGAGGTCGCCGAGGTTGTCCTTCTGGCGGTCGCCGAAGCCCGGCGCCTTCACCGCGAGGATGTTGATGGTGCCGCGCAGCTTGTTCACGGCAAGGGTCGCGAGCGCTTCGCCTTCGAGGTCACCACAGATGATGACGAGGTTCTTAGTGACCTGGAGGATCTTCTCGAGCATCGGCAGGATCTCCTGCACGCCGCTGAGCTTCTTGTCGGTGATGAGGATGTAAGGATCCTCGACCTCGGCTTCCATGCGGTCAGGGTTGGTTACGAAGTAAGGGCTGATGTAGCCACGGTCGAAGGCCATGCCGTCGACGTACTCAACTTCGGTCTGGATGCCCTTGGACTCCTCGACGGTGATCACGCCATCCTTGCCGACCTTCTCCATGCACTCGCCGATGAGGTCGCCGATGGAGGGGTCGTTGTTCGCGGAGATGGTTGCGACCTGCGCCATCTGGCTGCGCTCGGTCACCTTGATGGAGTTTTTGCCGATGGCATCGACGAGCGCGCTTGCACCAGCTTCGAGTCCGCGCTTGAGGCCCATGGGGCTCGCGCCCGCTGCCACGTTCTTGAGGCCTTCCTGCACAACGGCCTGTCCGAGCACGGTGGCGGTGGTGGTGCCGTCACCGGCAATGTCATTGGTCTTGGAGGCGATCTCCTTGGCGAGTTGGGCGCCAATGTTCTCGAAGGCGTCTTCGAGGTCGATCTCCTTGGCGATGGTCACACCGTCGTTGGTGATGGTGGGGGCGCCGAACTTCTTATCGAGGACCACGTTCCGCCCTTTGGGGCCGAGAGTGATCTTGACGGCATCGGCGAGGGCATCGATACCCCGCTTGAGGGAGTGGCGTGCCTCTTCATCGAAGAGCAGTTGCTTGGCCATATTGGGCAGTACTCCGGGTAGTGTTTGAGATTACGAAGGTCATGTTAGCACTCCCTGTCAACGAGTGCTAATCGGGCAGAATCCGGGTACGTCGCCGCGATGAATGCGTGGCGTGGGAGGTAGCAGGCGGCGAAGAGCGGCCACTTCCCGGGCGCTCGCGAGCGGTCCATGGCCTTCCAGTCCCGGGGCCGATGGGCGCAACTGGCATCATTCGGTATACAGGCAGGCTTGCCAAGGCGAAGCGCACTCGCCACACTGGCGGTTGGCCCCCAGGCGAGGTGATGATGGCCATCAACCGTCCCATGGAGCGCGCCCGGGCACAGGCGCCACGTATCGCGGCATCGCTGCTGACGGCGACGATGGTCGTGCTGTTCGCCATGTGTGGCGGCATCTTGCTGGTGCTTTTCAGCGCCATCGCCGACC
>JAFKFP010000272.1 GCA_017308185.1 bacterium
CGGAAGATGGCGTCGTTCTCATCGCGGATCTCGGCGATGGGCCTCCCGCCCTGCCGCTTCGAGACCATGATCATGTCGTCATCGATATCGGTGATGTTCTGCACGTAGCGGACTTCGTTGCCGAGCGAGGTGAGGTAGCGCCGCAGGGCGTCGAACTGGACGTACGAGAAGGCGTGGCCGAGGTGGGTGACATCGTACGGTGTGACGCCGCAGACGTAGATCCGGACGACGCCGGGTTCGACGGTCGAGAATGGACGCTGAGCACGGCCGAGGGATGAGTAGAGCGAGAGAGGCACGTGGGACTCCGAAACAGGCTGACGTCAAGCGTAGCAGAGATGGAATTTTGCCGAGGGCTGGCGGCGGCTCATGAGAAGACACCCTGTGCGGCGAGCTCTGCGAATTCGGCGTCACCCAGGCCGAGGAGCCCAGTCGCGACATCAAACGTGTCCTCGCCAAGCTCGTGCACGGCTTCGTACGGGCCGGGGCGATGCCCATTAAAGCGGGCGGGGAATGCATCGATGCCGTATTCGCCCCAGCGGTCGTTATGGGTGCTCGTGGTGAAAAAGGCCCGCGCAGCGAGTTGCGGGTCGTTGTTCGCGAGGTCGGCGGCATCTTGCACGGGCCCGGCGGCAATACCGGCTGCCTGGCACTGGCGGGCGATGTCGTAGCGTTCGCGGGTGGCGGTCCATGCGGCGATCTCGGCATCGAGCGCGTCCTGGTTGGCAATGCGGGCCTGGTGGGTAGCGAAGCGGGGGTCGCCGGCGAGGCCTGCGCGCCCGATGACTTCGCAGAGAGTCCGCCATTCCGCATCGCCGCGGACGGCGATGGCAACCCATCGGTCTTCGCCAGCGGCGGGATAGATGCCGTGCGGCGCCCAGGCGTCGAATGGATGGCGGTTACCAACGGGCTCGGGGGCGGTGCCGTTCGCAAGGCAGTCGATAAGTGCGGGGGCCATCAGTCCGAGGCCGAGTTCGTACTGAGAGAGATCGACCGAGAGGCCTTCGCCGGTGCGTTCGCGGTGTTCGAGCGCTTCCAGGCTCGCGAGCGCTGCGGCCAGCCCGCTGAGGTGGTCGGTCAGTGAGAAGCCGTAACCGAGGTCGTAGCGGCCAGGCGGGTTTGTGAGGTATGTGAGACCGGTGAGTGCGTGGATCGTTGGGGCGTAGGTCACCATGTCTTTCCACGGCCCGTCCTGCCCCATGCCGCCCATGGTGATGACCGAAATTCGCGGGTTGGTGGCGTGGAGGCCCGCGCGGTCGAGGCCCCAGCGCGCAAGGACGCCGGCGCTGAAGTTATCGATGATGATGTCCGATTTCGCAGCGAGAGCGCGGGCGACTTCGAGTCCCTCCTCGGAGCGCATATCGAGCAAGATGCTGCGCTTGTTGCGGTTCCAGCACGTGTAGTACGGGTGGCCCGGCCCGTTTGCACCTCCCGAGCGCGAGCCGGTCATGACTTTGATCACGTCGGCGCCGAGATCCGCGAGCACGCGCGTGCCGAAGGGGCCAGCGAGCACGTGGGTGAAATCCATGACCCGAACACCGGCCAGCGGCCTGGCTGGATCCACAGCCTCCGACGACGGGGTGCGGGCGCGTTCGCCCCACGCCAGATCATCGACGGCTGCGGTGACCGCAAGGCCGGGCCGTGGCCCGTCGGCATCCGTGCGATAGAGGCGGCCGGGGAACGGCACCGGTCCGGCGCCGGGTACTTCGACATCCTGCAGGTAGCCACGCGCAGCAATTTGCGGGCTTTGGAGCACCTTCGGGATCCCATAGACGGCGCCGAACGGCTGGTGCCGCTTCTGACCCTCGAAAAACAGGTCGTCGCCGTCGTAGGTGGCGACCCAGTTGCGAAGCACGCTCATGACGTAGGGGAGGTCGCGGATCATGGCGACGACGTTCGGGTACTTCTCGGGGTCGGCAAGGTCGCCCGCTGCGCCATCCGCTTTCAGCCAGGGCAAGAGGACATCGACGAAACGGAGGGCCGCAGTGACCATCACGCCCGTACCGTCCTTACCCGGATAGATCTCATAGGCGCCGCTCCAGTGCAGGCTTCCCTGCCTCGGCGCGATAGCGTTCTGCCACGTGCCCTCGGGAAAGAACCACTGCATGAGCACCTGTTCGGTGCAGGTGACCATCGCCTCGTGGGCGGAGAGGTCGACGTGCTGCGGTTGGCCGCTGAGCCTGGCTGCCCGGTGGGCCGCGAGCGCGCAGATGGCACCATACAACCCGACCGTGTGGTGCGATTGGTTTCCGTAGCCCGTAAGCGGCGGGGTCTCGGCGTTACCAGTAACAGAGGCGACGCCGGATAGAGCGTTGGCAACGAGGTCATTCGCTCGCCAGCCATGGAGCGGCCCATCGAGCCCCATGGGGGTTACACTCACCCGTGCGAGTGCGCTCCCGGCGTCACTCATTTGCGCTTCGGTGAGGGGGGCCGCATTGGGCTGCCAGTCCTCAATGAGGATATCGGCAGTTGTGAGCAGCGAGAGGAGCGCGGACTGCCCGGCGCCCGTGGTCAGGTCGATCGGCACGACACGCTTGCCGGCGTTGTACCACGCCTCCTGGATGGAGCGGCCGTTGGCGAAAAATGGCGGCTCGGCGGCGAGCGGGTCACCAGACGGCGGGATGATGCGGACGACGTCGGCGCCGGCATCGGCCAGAAGGCGGCCAGCATAGACCCCGTTCCAGCCAGCACACTCGATGACGCGGAGCCCGGAAAGGGCGGCTTGTTGACTCATTCCATGGATTCTAGGCATCCGCCGGCTCAGCGACGAATACACGGGTTTTAGATGGCAATTGCCCGCATCACGACGCGACATTTCACCGGGGCTGGCTCGAAATCTGCCAAATCTG
This sequence comes from bacterium, assembly GCA_017308185.1. Classification (GTDB taxonomy): domain Bacteria; phylum Chloroflexota; class Dehalococcoidia; order Tepidiformales; family Tepidiformaceae; genus JAFKFP01. The sequence goes on from JAFKFP010000272.1 coordinate 2,847, forward strand.
TGTAAAAACCGGCCAATTGAGATGCATTTCACAAGCCTGCGTCTTGTCCCTGCCGAAATCGTCGAGTAGCTTGCGTGAAGCCTTCAGGAAACGGAAACAGGCTTCGTATGCCGATGTCACAACACCGGCGAGCCGTGGCAGCCATCCTGGTCGCCCTTTTCGCCATGATCACGCTCGCAGTCATCCCCGTGACAGCGACCGCGCAGAGTGGACCGACGAACCCGATCGTGCGGGCCGCGCTTTCATACAAAGGTCAGCATGGCGGCCAATGCTGGACGTTTGTGCAGAACATCGTCAAGCAGGCAACTGGTATCCAGATGGGGTTCGATTATCGCCTGGGGTTCCTTGTGCCACTACAGGGACCGGGGGCGATTGAAGTCACTCCTCAGGATGCACAGGCAGGCGACATCATCCAGATAGCCAATGATGCGAACACGTCCCCGGATGCTGACTATGCAGGCCTGCACACATCGATTATTGTCAACAACAATGGTGATGGAACCTTCGACGTAGTCGACTCCAACTACAACTTCGATGAGACCGTAACCGAACACGATGGTTACAACCCGGCAGAATCGGCCGCACGCTACGGACTCGAATTCCACATCTACCGCTTCTCCACCGATGGTGCAGCGCTCGCGCCGGCACAGGCGAGTTCCGAGCCGATCGGCAAGGGGGACACGGTTGTCGTACGCACCGCCGGCGACGTGTTGAACCTTCGGCCGGTCCCCAGCACGCAGCAAGCCCCGATCGCCAAACTCGCCAACGGGACACTGCTGACCGTGACCGGCGACTCGGTGACGACCGCTGGAGGGACGTGGGTCCCCGTGCGGACGGCTAGCGGTCAGACGGGTTGGGTGAGCACCGACTGGATCGTCCGGGCCCCCGAGGCATCCACAAGCGGGGCCGCGCCGCTCACTCCTGTGTTCTCGTTCCATGTCGTCGTCCCCATGGTCGTCACCGGCAATTAGGCGCGCGCCTCCAGTACGCGTCGTCTCGAATATGACATCCTGTGGGGTCACAGCTGCTGACCTTCGGGCTGCAGGGTCGTACGCTCGGTAGAGCGTCCCATGCAAACCACACGATTACACGAGCCCGCGAACAACGCGGCGCCCGGGCTGCGCCCTGGACAGGAGGCGGCCCTGCGCGGTTGGGCGTCTGCTCTGCGCGATGGCGTGCGCACCGAACTCGTCGTCGTCCCGGTGGGCTACGGCAAGACGGTGATCGGCGTGGGGTCCTTCGATATCGCGGCCAATATCGCGGGGGCCGACACCTGCCTCTACCTCACCCCTACCGATGTCCTCCGCACGCAGGTCTACCGGGGCGTTGGGCGGGCCCTGCAGATGCTCGGGAGCACCCGTCGCGTGGGCAAGCTGCTTGCGCAGAACAATGCCCCGGCACGAATGCTGGACGCGCGGGTGAACTTCATCGTCGCCACGTACCAGCAGGTCGCTGCCTCGCCCGGGGTCTACCGGAAGCTGTGCCGTGCGCGGCGCGTGCACCTCGTGTGCGACGAGGCGCACCATCTGGGGGAGCGGGGGCAGTGGGCCGGCGCCATCGAAACCCTCGGGGCACGATCAACCCTGATGCTTTCGGCGACACCTGTGCGCCTCGACCGGGAAGCGATCGGTGGCGCGCGCTACACGCCAGATGGCGAGGGCGGGCTGGTCATCGACCCGCTGGTCAATGTATCGATGCGGCAGGCGTGGAAAGAGGGCGGCATCCTCAAGCATCTGCAGATGCAGATCAAGGATTACGCAGTCCAGCTGCTCGGCGCCGATGGTGAGATCTACGACTTCACGGCTTCGGAGATGGCGAGCCTGCCAGACTTTGACCAGCGGTGCGTGCGCCAACAACTGCGCTGGAACGATGATTATGTGGAGCCACTTGTCCGGGAGTTCGCGACAACGCTGCAGGCGAAGCTGGCGAACTCGCCGGGCAACCACCAGGGGTTGGTGTTCGCAGCCACAACGGAGCACGCGAACCATCTTGAGCGTGTATTCGCACAACACCATCCGACGCTCAGGTGTGTCGTCGTGCATAGCGGCGAGATCAGCGACGGAGAGAACGAACGGCGTCTGCGCGACTTTCACACTGGGCGTTATGACGTGCTGATCCAGGTGCGCAAGGCATCGGAGGGGTTCGATGCGCCATCGGTGAGTGTGCTGTTGAAGCTCGACGCGGTGTACAGCCGCGAGCCAGTGATCCAGCAACTCGGACGAGGGTTACGGTTCAACCACGCGTTGCCGCGAGGCGAAAACGTGTTGCATGCGTTCGTGGGACGCGACCCGCGGCTCTCGGGGATCATCGAACATCTCGAACGCGAGTTGCCCCCGCCACCGGTGCAACGTCGTGCAGAGGGGGCGGCGATCGGGGAAATCCCGGCTGAGGACGAGAAAGGCCTCTTCAAAGGCGAGGAGGACGAGGAGCGCGACGCCCCGGAAATTGTGGACGTGATGGAAGCCGGCGATGCGTACGTCGACCACACGGGACATCTGACGGAAGGGCAGCAGATGACGATGTTCGGCGTGACATGGCCGCGCCCGGCAGTGGCCGTGCCGCAGCCGGAAGGCGCTGTGGTCGAGGACATCGCCGGGGAGTTGCAGGAGGCGATCGATTACTGCAAGACGTGGACGAACCGCGCGGCGCGGGAGCGGGCGAAGCGGCAGGGGCGTGGGGAGAATCACCATGCCGCGCTCAACCTCGCCTATACGCGGGCGAGCGGTAAGCGCGGGACACTGGCGACGGTGGCGGAGTATCGCGCGAAGGGCGACTGGATGAAGCGCCGCTACGCGGAGATGATCGGCTAGCCGAGACCGTCGAGGAAGTCGAACACGGCGGTGGCGACTTCGCCGGGCTTTTCGAGCATGGGCAGGTGGCCGCACTGCGGGATGAGCACAAGTTTGCTATTGGGTATGCGGAGCGCGATATCGCGGCTGTTCTCGGGCGGGACCATGCCGTCATCTTCGCCGCAGAGCACGAGCGTCGGCGTTTCGAGCCACGGGAGACGTTCATAGCTGCTCCAGGCAGCGACGGCCTCCTGCTGGCGGACGACGGCGAAGCGCCGGGGCGGGGCTTCGAGGTCGGTCGCCAGGCAGTAGGCGAACGCATCGGGGTCGCGTTCGCGCCAGCCCGGCGAGGCCATAGCTTCGTCCTGGCCCGCGAAAATCTGTTCGCGCGTCATATCGGGGGTGATGTCCATCGCGCGCTGGACGCGTTCGGTCGAACCCACGGCGCCGGGCCCCCGATGGCTCGTGCCGCTGAGGATGAGCGAGAGGGTCCGCTCCGGGTACGCAAGCGCGAACTCCTGGGCGAGCATACCGCCGCGGGAACGGCCGTAGATATGCGCCGCTTCGACGCCGGCCGCATCCAGTACCGCGAGCATATCCGTCGTTTCGTCCACGGCTGTGTAGGGCTCGTCGCGCTGTTCGCTCGCGCCCATGCCGCGGCAGTCGAATGTGACGACGAAGAGGCGTTCGGCCAGGAGGCCCGGCAGCTTGCCCCAGTGCTTCATCCGGTGCGAAAGGCCGAGCGTGAGCAGGATGGGCGGGTTCGAACGGTCGCCCATCGTTTCGTACGCGATGGACCAGCCGCTCTGGGAGGTGGTGGGCATGGGTATGGACCCCGCAGCGAAGATATCTTCATCCTACGCCTGCGAGGCCCGGGCCCGAAAACCGCCGCGTGAGCATCAGCCGTGGCGGAGTGCGTCGATCAGTTCGCCTTTGTTCATTTTCGAACGGCCTTTGATACCGACATCCTGCGCCTTGGCGTAGATCTCATCCTTCGACCATTCCTCGTACTTGCCATCGCCGCTCCGATGGTGCGCCATTGATTTTGGGTCGCTGTTCGCGATGCGCGCGGCCTTCTGCTTGCTCATGCCCTCATCACGAAGGGCTTCGTAGCGCTCTGGATCTTTGACGCTGGGGCCGGGACTGCGTTTGCCGGGCATACGCCACCTCCTCGATTGCCGAGTATGTTGAGGCCAAGACTACGGGCACGCGGGTGGCATTCATGTCAGGCTCGACCGCTATCTCGTGACAAACTCATAGCGAGCCACAATAGTGGGTTGCCGGCGCCGCAGGTGCTTATTTTCCGCCGCCCGAACTCAGCGCGATGGCGACACCAACGCCGATGCCGGCGAGTGTCACTACGACGTAGAGCCAGAAGCGTCGAGTGTGGACGGCGTGGCGGAGCTGTTCAACGCGGGATGCGAGCATCTATCGCAGGGTACCGCGGGCCCGGCTATGCGGAATCGGCCCCAGGGTGTTGCGTCCTGGCGCGCCCCTCCTGTGGGCCTTACGACGGTGTGAGCTGGATCGTCCATGAGCCGGGAAGCACGTGGAACTCAGAACCAACTGAGACACGGGCCACACCGTTGAGCTCGGATGGCGAGACCGGGAAGAACACGATGGACTGCCCGCTGACAATGGCGCCGGTCGCGTCGTGGTTGAAGCTTGTTGAAACGCCCTCGGCTTCGATGACCGACCCGTTGGCGAGCGTCAGGGCCGGGCGTCCGCCACCGAACTGGCCGGGCGTGAGCGCGCTCCCCAACGTTATCGCCACGCCAAGGCCGGCTGAGCCCGGCCTGAACGCCAGCTCCGTTGGAGCCAACGCAGGAGCGTTCGTGGAAACCACATCGCCAGGTGCCAGCGGGCCGTCATCTCCCGCGTGGCCGGAGAGGCCGTCGCGTTTCATCGCGCGCTGGAGATCGATGTCGACGTACCGGTCCGCGTTGGCGGATTGCGGGACCACGGCGGCGCTGAGCGTCAGGGTCGCATGCGCCCCCATGGGTGTCGCCGGGAACTGGTACGTCAGGGTCTTGCCCCCGGGCGACGAGAGAAGGCGGCCCTGGTAGTCAGAGCCGTTTGATGTGAGAGTCGGTACGCCGAGGAACTGCACACCTTCGGGGCCCTGTACGTCAACAGTCACGAGCGTTTCGGTCTCGGAGCGCACGGCGGCGGCGACGGACGCCGTCACGCCCTGCAGCGACGCGGACGGCCCGGGAGCGAGCTTCTGTGCGGCGAGGTGCTGCGACACGTCTGCCGGGACACTTACAGTCAACGACCAGTTGCCAGTGATCGCTCGATCAGAGCCATCCTGGAACACCAACTCAACCTTTGAGAGCTGCAGGTTAACATTGCCGGGGCCGGCGACAGGGTTCATCCGCAACACGAACTCGGCCGAGTCAGTGCCGGTGGCGTGTCCAGCCGGATCGGCGAGCGGCTGGAGTGATGCGCCCGCGAATGCGTCACGCGGGATCACTATCTGGCGGATTGGCTTCGCACCGGGCTGCCCCAGGTTGACTGATAGTGCAAGCATGGTTGCAGACCCGCTGAACTGCGCGGATTCGAGGTGGAGTTGGACGCCACTCGCACTCGAGGCCGCGTGCTGCGCCACGGCAAACGGGGGCCCGGGGTCGACCGATGGATGCGAACCGCCGCCACCCGCAAAAGCAAGAGCAAAGCCCACGCCCACGCCGCAAACCGCTGCGGCGGTCGTCGCCCACACCCATCTCTTCCGTACGAACTCGCTCATCACCCTACCGCCTTACGAATTATAGAAACCGCAGTCCTCACCGCCAGGCGGATACGTCCCTGACCACTGGACGTTGCCGTACTGATCGAACCACCACTCCAATACTGCACCCATGTATGTGGATTGGTCCCACACACCCTCGCACCATCCCGCGCCAGCACTTGCAAGTGCCGTGCTTGCGCAAAAGCCATTGGACGACACACAACTACTAATGATCTGATTAGCGTAGTGGTATCCTCCATACCATTCATTATACGTGGGATTATGAGATGAGGAACTGATCGTAAATGGGCATTGATTTAATGTAAATGTGTTAGTCCAGGTCCCGTTACTATTCGGGCCATTATAGTCATCCATTGCACAACTGTTATATGCGTATCCCGGGCTCGCGACAGAGATATAGTTATCTGTATAGATGGCTGCGCTATGCCCGTTCCCGATCCATGGGCCCCAGCTCATGTACAACCAGTTATATGCCCCAATTCCCCTGAGAGTCTTGTAGGTAGTACTCGTACCCATGTAGTCGCACTGTTAGCTAGCGTGGGCGCAGCAGCGAAGGAAACACCAGCGGTCAGCACGAACGTACACATCACCAATGCCAATATCGGCCCCAAAGAACGAGTCGTAACCAGACTAGCCATCGCAGGGGACGATACACGTGGCGCGTAAAGGCCAGGTCAAGCATGCGTGCTGACGGCTAGTCATCGCTCCGGACATCCTCGTCGTCGAGGAGTTCGCCGGTCTCTTCGTCGAGGTTGAGGGGGATGGTGTCGCCCTCTTCGAGTTCGGCGTGGCCATTCGCGCTCGCCCCGTTGAGAGCGGCAGGCGCCGCAGGGCCCTTCATGGTGAAGGCCGCGATGCTGGCGACTTCGTCGCCCTCGCCGACGCGCATGACCGTGACGCCCTGCGTGTTGCGGCCGAGCAGGCTGATGGAATCGACGCGGGTGCGGATGACGATGCCGTCGCGCGAGACGAGCATGAGCTCCTGGCCGGGCTCGACGATGCGGCAGGCAGCGACATTGCCCGTCTTATCCGTGATGTTGAGGGTCTTCACGCCCTGGCCACCGCGCCCCTGCAGCGGGTATTCGGCGACGGCGGTGCGCTTGCCGAAACCGTTCTGGGTGATGGTGAGGAGCTGCTGGACGGTGGTTTCGGGGTCGATGGTCTCGACGCAGACGATGTAGCCGCCTTTGGCGAGCCGCATGCCACGGACGCCGCCGCTCGTGCGGCTCGCCTCGCGCAGGTCATCGATCTTGAAGCGGATGGCCTGGCCGGCGCTGGAAACCATGAGGACGTGGCTTTCGTTGCTGGCGAGCCGGGCGGCGATCAGCTGATCACCATCATCCAGGCGCATGGCAATTTTGCCGTTGCGCCGCACCTCTTCGA
>JAFKFP010000273.1 GCA_017308185.1 bacterium
GCGTGCCGCCGGCTTCGGCGCAGTCGACACCATGCCGGCGATGCTACTTCCGAGGATTGGCGAGCAACCCCCGATGCCATCCGACCTCGATATCCTGCGCGCCGACGAAGAGGGCACTGCCAGCGACCTCCAGCGCGTGCTGGCCGACGGGTTTCCCATGCCGGCCGAATTCGCGGCCTTGTTGGTCGCGCCGCCGCTTCGCTCCCACCACGCCACCGAACTTTACGTGGGCTATCACGCGGGCGAGCCGGTCGCTGCCTCGTCGCTGGTCATTACAGGAGATGTCGCGGGGGTGTACAACGTGGCGACGCTGCCGCGCTTTCGCCGGCACGGCTATGGCGAGGCGATGACGGCGCACGCGCTGGGCCGCGGTGCGGAATTGGGCTGCTCCATCGGGACACTGCAGGCCACGCTCCAGGGCCGCTCGATCTACGAACGCATGGGCTTCCACACGGTGGCGCACTATCTGACGTATCAGCGCCCCGGCCGGAACATCTAGCCTTCGGCCAGGCCGATGCGCGACCTGTGTCACGCGGCAATCGCAGAATTCACACGAGCGGCCCTGCGTTCGCCGCGAGTTCGCCCTTCCACACGGTGGCTGCGCTACCGCCGAGCAAGACACGATCGCCGGACAGCCGCACACGAAGGGTCCCGCCACGTGCTGAAACCTGTCGCGCGGCCATCTCCTGCCTCCCGAGCCGCGCGCCCCAGAACGGCCCAAGCGCACAGTGCGCCGAACCCGTTACCGGGTCCTCATTGATGCCGGACGCGGGCGCAAAGAAGCGCGACACGAAGTCGACTCCCGCGAGCGATGCCGGAGCGGTACCGATCACGCCGCGCACATCGATCCGTTGGAGCAGCGTCATGTCCGGTGCGAGAGCGCGAACAGCAGCTTCGGAAGGGAGTTCCACGAGGAAATCGAAGTCGGTGCGGTACGCCGGCACGGGGTTGATGCCGAGCGCTTTGAAGAGTTGCGGCGGCGGCGCATCCTCGCGCGTCACGCGGCTCGCGGGGAGATCCAACTCAAGCAAGCCATCCGCACGGCGGACTGTCAGCTCTCCACTCTTCGTCTCGAAACGTGCGGTGGCATCACCCGAGAGCCGGCCATCTTCGAACAGGGCGTGAGCGCTCGCGAGGGTGGCGTGGCCGCAGAGGGCGACCTCGACCGTGGGTGTGAACCATCGCAGGTGGTAGCCGCGTTCGCCGGGGTACAGGAACGCCGTCTCGGAGAGGTTCAGTTCGGCCGCAAGCCGCTGCATCCACGCTTCGGGCGCGGCCTTCTCGAGCATGCAGACCCCGGCCGGGTTGCCCGTGAACGGGCCATCAGCGAACGCATCAACGACGCAAATTGGTTGTCCCATGCGATGACCGTAACGGGCGGGTGGCGTCCCGGCTAGCGTCTGATCAGGCTGGCAGCGAGCGTCGCCGCCACAACCAGCGGCAGGACGACCTCGACGACGCCCGATGGCGCCGTATGCACCAGGGCGAATGCCAGGCCCACCGAAACGAGCACGCCGATTGCTAGCGTCAGGGAGTCGCCAACGATGAAATCCCACCAGAACATGCCAAAGTCGCGCAGAAAGCCGGCCACCTTCATAGCGTGACCTCCCCGGCGGTGGTGGGGACCGCCTCAGGACGTGGCCGAAGCGAGCGGACAAGCAGCAGGCCGAGTACCAGGAAGCAGGCGGCAAGGACGAGGATCATGCCGTCGGACAATGCCCAATCGATGCCCGCGCCTTCGCCCACCCAGAAGGTGCCGAAGGCGCTGAGCATGATGCCGACGACCCACTTGATCGTGTTCTCCGGCACCCGGCTCAAGGGCGCATGCACCAGGACGCCGGTGGCGACAACAAGGACCAGCCCGGCCACGGCGCCAAGGATGGGGATATCGAAGCGCCCGTCGTTCGTGCCAAACGTGAGGACGATGAACGCCACCTCGAGGCCTTCGAGGAAAACCCCTTTGAACGACACGGTGAAGCCTGTCCAATCGAACCCCGGCGCTATGTAGTCATCGCGGAGGGCGGCCACTTCACGTTCGTAGATGGCCGCTTCGTCGTGCATCGCCTTGAGCCCCGATGACCGGAGCACAGCTTTCCGTAGCCACTGCAGCCCGAAGATGAGAAGGAGGGTGCCAATGACGACGCGGAGGGCATCGAGCGGCACATATGTCACCAGCGAAGGTCCAAGCGCACCGACCACAATCGCAAGCGCACATACGCCCGCGGCAACGCCGATGAACGCAGCACGCCAGCCACGCGTGACGCCCACCGCCAGCACGATCGTGAGCGCCTCCACCATCTCGACCGTGGCCGCGAGGAATGCACCGAAGAACATCAGGGTGGCGCTCACCTGCCACCCCCTCTTGTCCCGGCCGGGGCCTTCACGGGCCGGGCGGTCTCATCAGGCTCTGCTTCACGGCGATAGGCCAGTTCGAGGTAGCGGCCCATGGAAGCCGCGGCATCCGCCACGGCGTGGGCGGCGTCTTCACGGGCGGGAGATTTCAGATAGTCCCGGCCGGTCGCACGTTCGAACTGCCGTCTCACCTTCTCAAGCTCCTCTTCGAGGGCGTCGACTTCCGCGAAGCGGTAATCGCCCTCTTCCACTTCGCGCCCAACATGCGCGACGAACTTCAGCGCACTCTTGGCGACCTGCCTGTAGTCCTCCGCGCGTGCCTTCGCGAACAGCGTGTCGAGACACGCGGCGTTCTCTGGCGACGAGCCCTGGGCCGTCATGGTGATGGCTGTCCCGCCGCCGGCGTGGACGCGCGACCGAAGATCATCGAGTTTCCCGCGGCAGACAGGTTGGTCGGGGAGAAAGTAGAGCCCGTCACGGAGTTTCACAGCGCCCAACTGTTTGAGGGCGCGCCATACGCTGACACGCAGCGCACTCGGCTCCGAAGGAGCCTGGTAGAAGATGAGCAGCCATGGCGATTCAGTACTCATATGTAACCGCTGTTACACCTACCGTATGTCCGCAGCATAGTCCTCACGGTGAATGGCGTCAATCACAACTCCCGTAGTTCCCGGTGCATCACGGGAGCCCTATCCTGTGACTCGTGCCCTTCTTCGACCGTGATTCCGTTGCCGCTGCCTTCCGTGACTCCTACGGCGTGGATCCGAACGTCGTTGTGCGCACGCCCGGGCGCGTCAACCTCATCGGCGAACATACCGACTATGCCGGGCTCCCCGTGTTGCCGATGGCGATTGCAGTTTCAACGTGGGTTGGGGCGGGGCCGGGCGAGGACGGCCGCATACGCGCGACTTCCACGGCCTTTCCGGGGCTGGTGGACCTCTCACGCGAGTCTCCGGCGGCCGGCGCCGGATGGGCCCGGTACCTCACGGGCGCACTCGCCGAATTGGCCCACGTTGCGCCGGGACGCGGGGCGGACATCTACATCACCGGCGATCTGCCTACCGAGGGCGGCCTCAGCAGTTCGTCGGCGCTCACGGTCGGAATCCTCGCTGCACTGGCAAGCGCGTGGGGTGCGCCGCTTGCTCGCGAGGACCTGTTGCCACTCGCCATCGCCGCTGAACGCCACACGGGGGTCGAGTCGGGCGGCATGGACCAGGAGGTCATGCTCTTCGCCACGGCAGGGCACGCACTCCGCATCGACTTTCACCCGCCAGCACGGCGCCAGGTGGCGATCCCAGCCGGCCTCGCATTCGTCGTGGCGTCCTCTGGCGAGGTAGCCGAGAAATCGGCCGGTGCGAGAGACGCCTACAACGAACGCGTGGCCGGCATGCGGTTCGCCGCAACAATGCTCGCCGACCAGGTCGGCGTCGATCTCGATATGCCACCGACCCTCGCGCAGGTCTATGGCGTGGACGTTGTTGACCTCCTCGTGGACGAACTACCACCGAAGATCTCCGCACGCGAAGTAGCGCATGGCCGGGATGTCGACGTAGCAGCACTGGTGCAGCTTTCGCACACTACCTTCGACCAGATACAGAAAGTGCCGGTACGCGGCGTGGCCCAGCACATCATGTCGGAAGCGGCGCGCGTCGATGCTGCCGAGCAGGCGCTCGGCGCGTCCGATTTCGCCGCCTTTGGCGCGATCCTCGATGCATCCCACGCGAGCCTCCGGGATGCGATGCGCTGCAGCACTCCCGCACTCGACCGGCTATGCAAAGCGATGCGGCGTGCTGGTGCGTTCGGTGCACGGCTGACGGGCGCGGGATTCGGCGGTTATGCGGTGGCAGCGTGCCCACCCGAGGCCGTGGGGGGTGTCATCCAGGCCGCGATTGATGCGACGGGCGGGCCAGCGTTCGAGGTCTCGGCGTGCGCCGGGCTCGAGATACTGTGAGCAGTGCCGATATCAGGACGGCCATCATCCTTGCAGCGGGCCGCGGCACGCGGCTCGGCGACCTCACGCGTGAGCGTCCGAAACCGTTGTTGACCGTCGGCGGCCGGCCGGTCATTGCCCGCATCCTCGATGGGTTGATGCGAGCAGGCGTCAGCGATGTGGCGATCGTTACGGGCTACCATGCGGCGATGATCGAAGCTGAGGTGGGCAACGGCGCGGGGAGTGGCATCGCCGTCACCTACCGCCGGCAGCAACAACTCGATGGCACGGCCCGAGCGCTGGCGCTCGCACGAGATGTTGTAGGCGACGAACGGTTTTTCTTCGCGTGGGGCGACATCCTCGTGCAACCGGGGAACTACGCGGCCGTTGTGCGCGCCGCACGGCTGGCTGATGGCGCAATCGCCGTGAACGCGGTCCCTGACACTTCGGCTGGCGCCGCAGTGTTCACGATGCCGCCCCTCCCATGGCCTCCCACCGATGAGATGCCCGCTGCGGTCGTAACCGGCATCATCGAGAAGCCATCCGGGCCTGATGCTTCCAGCCACTGGAACAGCGCAGGCTTCGGCGTGCTTGGAGCGGCAGTATGGGATGCCATCGACAGGCTGCAACCATCGCCACGCGGTGAATTCGAACTCACCGGAGCTATCGAGGCGCTCGTGCAGCAGGGCCAGCGCATCCGTGCTGTGCCCGTAACGGGGCCGTGGTTCGATATCGGGACGCCCGCCAGTCTCGAAGCGGCACGTGCCGCGTTCGGCGGAGAGTAAAGGAGCCAGGCCATGCCGCAGCTGCCGTGGGAACTCGACTTCGCGACCGAGGGAATGCCAGAAGGCATGCGGATGGAGTGGGCGTACGACCCGGCGAGTGAACGTCTCAGCGCCAGCGTTGTCAACGAAGGCGGCGGCCCGGCCGCTCTCGAGCGCGTCACGCTCGCTGCCGAGACCGACTTTGGCGCCGATGGCGCGTTCGCGTGGCTGCACGGGCGCTACATGCAGCAAGACGCGTTCGTACACTGCTTCGGGGAGCCGATCGACGCATCGTACGATGGCGGGCTCGCAGTCGCCTTCGAAGACGAGCACCGGTTTCGAAGTTACGAACTGGTCGCGCTCTCGCGAGTGACGGCGGCGACCCAGGCGCTCGTGATGGGATGCCTCCAGCCGGGACTTTGCTTCGTCGATTTCGAGCTCAACACAGATAGCGACGAGGAGGCGATCGAGCGGCTCGCGATAAGTTACGACCTGCGCGGCATGGAACTGGCGCCGGGCGCGCGTTATGAACTGCCAACACTGTTGGTCGCCGGCGGATCGGATGCGCTCGCGCTCGTCGAGCGCTTCGCCGCCGAAGCAGCGACCGAGATGCACGCCCGCATTCCGGGGCATGTCCCGACCGGCTGGTGTTCGTGGTACTACTTCTACAACCGGGTGTCGGAAGCCGACGTGGTCGCGAACCTCGCGTCGCTGGCGGCGAACGAGCCGCGCGTCGAGATTGTCCAGATAGATGATGGCTTCCAGTCGCATACAGGTGATTGGCTGACGCCAAACGACAAGTTTCCGTCGGGCATGCGCGCGCTCGCTGATCGCATTCGCGCTGCCGGCTTCACTCCTGGACTATGGCTCGCACCATTCGTGCTGCATGAGGAGTCGGCCGCGCTGCACGACAACCCGCAGATGGCACTCACAGATGCATCCGGCGAGACGCTCTTCGTCGATACATGGCTTGGCCGCTGCGCGGTGCTGGATTGCACCCATCCACGCTCCGAGGCGTGGCTGCGCGAAGTAGTGAGCACGGTCGTGGGCGAATGGGGATATGACTACCTGAAACTCGACGCGCTCGCCTTCGCCGCACAAACCGCGACGACTGTCCGTTATCACACGCCGGGAACGACCGCACCGATGAACGTGCGGCGCGGACTCGAAATCATCCGCGAGGCAGCGGGCGACAGGACGTTCATCCTGGGGTGTACGTGCCACTTCGGCCCGGCGATCGGCCTCGTCGATGCGATGCGCGTGGGCCCCGACGTGAAGGCCGTCTGGTCGGACGGGTCCCGGCCGTCGGTCAAGCACGCAATGCGCATGACGCTCCAGCGCAACTGGATGCACGGCCGCTGGTGGGCGAACGACCCCGACTGCCTCGTTGTGCGGGATAGCGACACTGAGCTATCCGAGGTGGAGACGCGTTTCCTCGCGACCGGTGTGGCCCTGAGCGGCGGGATGGTTGTGCTCAGTGACGATCTCCCCGCGCTTTCAAATGAACGCCGGGCAATGGCCGACGCGCTCGTGCCTGCGGCCGGGTCGGCGGCTCACCCGCTGGACCTCTCCGATGGTCCCGTCCCTACGCTCTGGCGGGCCGGCATGGGCGATGGCCGCTCTCTCGCAGGCGTGCTGAACTGGGCCGATGCCTCACGCTGGACGCGCCGCGACGAACTGCTGCGGCCGGGCGAGGTGGCGTTCGACGTGTGGGAGGGCAGGCTGCTGGGCATGGGCGACCGGCTGCTCCGGCCACACGAGGGGATGCTTCTGCAGGTGACTGGCCCCGGGCCCACGCCGCGCGTTGTGGGCGATACAGGACACGTCGCGTACGCGCGGCTCCACCAGAGATCCGTGAGCGGACGGCTCCAGGTGCGAAATGACGGGCAGCGAGTGCGCACGATCGCCGTCGAGGCTCGCGGCCGCGTCTTCGAAGTGGTATTGGAACCCGGCGAAATGCGCTGGTTCGACTGAGCCGATCCGGCGGGCCGGACAATTCCCGTCATCCGCATCAGGATGTCACCTCCCGCGGAAGACCGGCTCGCGTTTCTCGAGGAACGAGTTGCGCCCCTCCACTGCATCCTCCGAATCACGCGTAATCTGCTGCAGGTACTCTTCCATCTGCACCTGCTCATCGAGCCCTCGCGTGAGCCCGTCCTGGGTGAGCCGCTTCATGAGCTCGATCGCCACGGAAGGGCCTCGCGCAATCTCGGAGGCCAGCGCCGAGGCCCTCGGGATCAGCTCCTCAGCGGCCACGACTTCGCTCACCAGTCCCATGCTGAGAGCCTCATCGGCGGGCACGATGCGGCCGGTGTACATCATCTTGAGCGCGTTCTCCAGCCCAACGAGCCTGGGAAGGAACCACGTGCAGCCTGTATCCGCCACAATCGCACGCTTGACGAAGATCGCGCTGAAGCGTGCCGCTTCCGACGCAATGCGGATGTCACACGCCATCGCGAGCGAAAATCCCGCACCCACGCAGGCGCCATTCACAGCAGCGATCGTTGGCTTTCGGCAGTGATAGATCTGGGCCGTCGCGAGATAGCGTGAGCGCATCATCTTCTCGCGGCCCTTGAACGGCCGGTCGGGCCACTCTGATTCGTTCCCCTGCGCGACGAGATTGGTACCGGCGCAGAATCCACGGCCGGCCCCCGTGATGACGACTACTTTGCACGCATCGTCCGCTTCCGCGATGGCGATCGCCTGTTCGATCTCGGCCCAGCTTCCCCACGAAAGCGCGTTCAACCGATCCGGGTTGTTCAGCGTCAGCCGCCCGATGCCTTCGTCCACCTGGAATAGGATGTCGTGGAAATTCATGCGCCCTCCTGCGGCTCTTGATGTGTGTGGACGGCGAGTCCGCGCCTACACCAGTTTCGGCAGCACCTTTTCCGTGAACAGCATGAAGCTTTCGTGGCTGAGGGGCGCGGCGAGCAGGTAATCCATGCCGATCTCATCGCGCAGCCGCCTGATTTCATCGATCACGCGCGAAGGCGAACCGTGGATCACAACATCGTTCACGTAGCGCTCGACGGGGTCGCCCTCGCGCTGCATCCCCTTTGCGTAGGAGGCGACAGTCCACTGAGCGCCGGCGCGCGCGACGTCTTTGGCCTCGGCATCCGTTTCGGCGACGGAGATGAGGCGTGCCGTCGGGATGGTGCGATTCCCTGTCGGGTGGCCGTGTTCTTCGAGGAGCCGGAAATACAGCTTGCGTTTCTCGCCGATCTCGACGTGCGAGGCGTGCGGGTCCACGAGGATGGTGTACCCATCGCTCGCCGCCCGCGCGATGGAATCCGGCGAGGTGGCCGCGAGCCAGACCGGCGGCGAAGGCTGCTGTAGCGGTTTGGGGAGCACCTCGACGTCTTCGAACTGCCAGTACTTGCCGTGGAAGTTCAGGCGATCGTCGCGCCATGCGGCCTGCACGATCTCCACGCATTCGCGGAAGCGTTCGGAGCTTTCTTCCACCGGGACATCGAAGGCGCGGAATTCGCGGGGGTCGAAGCCGCGCCCCGCGCCCCAGTTGAGTCTGCCGCCGGAGAGCATGTCGACCATCGCGAGCTCTTCCGCGAGGCGGAGGGGCTGGTAGAAGGCGGCAAGCGTGACAGCCATGCCGATACGCATACGTTTGGTGCGCGCCGCCACCTGCGAACCCATCACGGTTACCGATGGGCAGACGCTGTAGGTGTTGAAGTGATGCTCGGCGAGCCACACGGCATCGTACCCGCCCTCATCCATGATCGCGATGCGGTCGAACGCGCGCTCATAGACCGTCTCGAGTGGGACACGCCTGCTCCACGAGAAGAACTGCAAGACCCCGAACTGCATGGACGACTCCTTCAGG
>JAFKFP010000396.1 GCA_017308185.1 bacterium
ACGCGCCGCCGCACCGCTTCCACGTCGGCTGCGATGGCTTCGACGTCGAAGCCCATCGCGCCAGCGGGCCTGTAGGGCGCGAGATACCCGAGTGCGGTGCGCGTCAGCCTGTCAGCTCCGAAGTGGTTCGGCCGTTTGATATGCACGAACGCCGCCGCGACCTGGATCAACCCTTTGTAGAGGTCGCGTATGCCGCTTCGGTCCTGTTGCCAGATCTCTTCCAGCGTCTCGTGGCACTCGAAGAAGAGGCCGCTGTTGAACTCGTCACATGCGCGGCGAAGATTGCCGGGTACGGTGACGCGTTTGTTGACGAGCTGGCGCTTACGCCGAGGGGAGGCGGGATCGGCCATATGCACACGATAAGGCAAGCGTGCGCGGAAGCGGTACCGAGGTGAAAATGGCGGTGAGAGCACAGGAGAACGATACGATGGCCGATGTGCACGCCGACCCCGCAGCAGCAGATCCCGATGTCGCACCGAACCACACGGACGTGCGCGACACCTTCTCGCCCCTGGCAATCGCGCTGTGCTGGGGCCTTGGTGGCGCGGCCGTCGTGCTCGGTATCATCTTCGGGCTGGTAATGGCGAACAACTAGTGCAACGCGGCGCACAACATTTCCAAACCAAAATTCCCTACTTACCGTAAGGTCGCCGGGACGCAGCGTCGTACCGCAGTATGATAGGTAGATGGAACTCCCTCAGCCGCGGCACGAAGAACGAGCGGCGCCCGGCGCGCGCATCCTGTTGAGGGCCACGAAATATGATGGCACCGCACACTGGATACAACCGTTCTGTGTTGAATCTGATGACGGCACGCTTATTACAGCCCGGTATCGTGCGCGGACTCCCATTTACACCAGCCGTGGTGAGTTTCGTTCCCCATACGACAGCCGTGTCTACTTCTGGCGGGACAGGTGGTACAACGTGTTCCGCCTTTCGAGGCCAGGCTGTCCCCTGGCTTTGTGGTACTGCAACGTCACCACGCCGCCCACGTTCGATGGCCGGCAGATCAGCTACGTGGACCTTGATCTCGATGTCTCGGTGAAGGCCAACGGGTGCATCACCCTCCTCGACGAGGATGAGTTCGAAGAGAACCGGTTGAGGTACGGCTACCCTGCGGATGTCATCGAACATGCGCAGGAAGCGGCGCTCGAAGTAGCAGCGCTGGCGCAGAAACGTTGCTTCCCGTTCAACCAGGGCTAGCCCGCACCGCTTCGCATCGTACACCTGCGCTGCTCCGCGATCGGTCTAGAATCGGAGCCGGAGGGGCACGCATGAACTGCTACCGGGTTGAGCGCCACGCGGCCCCATGACGCTGAGCGATGAACGGCGGTTGCAGGTTGGCTTCGCTGTGGTCTGCATCGCCACGTTCATCGTCGTGCTTGATGCCGCGATCATGAACGTGTCGCTTCCGTCGATCCAGCGCTCTCTCGATATGACCGAGTCCAACCTCC